>JAAYKK010000077.1 GCA_012522435.1 Clostridiaceae bacterium
GAATTATTTGATATACTTTTCATAGAGATCTGAATTGTCCTTTCTCGGAGGTAAGTGTGGTTGTTCAAGAACATTCTACCAGAGGCTTTTCAGATCTCTTTTTAATTTTTAACTTAACAGAACATATATAAACACATGGAGGTAATAATGAATCCTTGGAACAATCTACCCAAAGAAAGAATAATGCCTGATGATTTTTTGGCTGTAATCGAAATTCCCAAAGGTAGTAAACAAAAATATGAAGTTGACAATAGAACAGGGTTATTACGTCTGGATAGAATTCTATATACTTCAACTCACTACCCACAAAATTACGGCTTTATCCCCCAAACGCATGCTGATGACGGTGACCCACTCGATGTGCTGGTACTTTGTTCTGAAAGTCTAACACCTCTTTGTATGGTTCGTTGCTACCCTATCGGAGCCATAAAAATGACGGATGATGATCATATTGATGAAAAAATCATCGCAGTACCTTTTGATGATCCACAGATGAGCTTCTATCAAGATCTAACTGAATTACCGGATCATGTATATAATGAAATAATGCACTTTTTTGAAGTGTATAAAGATTTAGAAAATATTAAAACCGATATTTTGAAAATTGATGGACGGGCAGAAGCAAATGAAGTGATTGCGAACTGTCTCCTGGCTTACGAAGAACTCACAAAAGATAATCCGGAATAATAATGATTTTGTACTTTATGATTTATTACTAAAGATTGTTCAGTCTCTTATAGCGATCAATATTTTCTTGAGATAAAAACTCATAAGCACTACTAATTTCCTGGAATTTTTGAGTGGCATCCGTGGATTTATTAATATCCGGATGATACTGTTTTGCTTTTTTACGATAGGCTAATTTGACCTGATATTCATCGGTATCATATGGGATTTCTAAGGCATCGCAACTCTGACGATATTGTTGATTAAAATCTGCGGCAGGATTATAACCTTGACCATAACCACCGGTACCGGCACCGCCAAACGGACCATAAGTACCTGCACCTCCTGCAAAACCGCCGAAAAACTCTTCAAAAATTCTACGCCATTGTTCCTGTTGTTGTTGTCTTCTTCTTTCTCTGGCAGCCTCTTCTTCAGCATATCTGCGTTTGCGTTCAGCTTCTGCTTCTGCTGCTTTTTGCTTTTTGTAGCGATCTCCATATTCACCGAAAATTTGTCCTTTTGATGTACCTTTAATGCAATCGTCTGATTTATCATATAAATATTCACAAAGTACATATTTCCAATAGGCAAGAAAAGAGACAAAGGTTGAGCCTAGTAAGGGAAAAATGAAAATAATCAATAATGGGATCCATAACCAAGTCCGCATTAGAAAAATAAATGAATAAGGATTAAAAATTAAAAGTGCAATAATACAACCGAACGATGGAGCAATTAGCTTGCGAACTCTCTGAGTAATATTAACCAGAAATGAAATACCTTTAATAATCCCGCCTAAAACCACATCTAAAAACTTAGCTATCCCAAATAAAATATAGCCCCATATCTTACTGAAAAATCTTTTCATATATTTCCATTCTTTACTAATAATTTTTGTCCATCAAATAAACATTATTTGAGCACACTGAACTAGTTTAGCATGTAATCTCTACTTAATTATGAACTCTATTTGAAAATTAAGAAGTTTTGTAAAATAAAAAACCCTATTCAGATTGAACAGGGCTTTCTGTTAA
>JAAYKK010000078.1 GCA_012522435.1 Clostridiaceae bacterium
ATTAAGCTCTTTTTCATCTTCTTCCATTTGAGCTCGTTCCAAAACTCTTTCTCTGGTTTGTGCTCTTTCAGTCTGACGTTTGTTCTCTGCATGACGTACTTCTCGACGTTTCGCTTCAGCTTCAAGTTCTGCATTAAGTCTTTCCGCTTCAACTTCAGGTCGGAGGGGGACTTTAATATCAGGATGTCCTTTTACAGCTTTGACTTCATCTGAATTGATTTCTTCAGCTGCTACTGAAACATAATTTTCAGTTTTTGTTTCAATCATAGGTTGAGCACCGTCAATTAATTGTCTTGCTCTTTTTGCCGTAAGCATTGCTAAGACGTAACGATTTTCTGCTTTTGGTAATAGTTCTTCTATTGATGGTTTAGTCAGCATATTTTCATCCTTCCTGACAATTTATTATTATATTATTCAATCATTTTAAACAAATGTGCAAATTGTGAAGCTTGTCTGTCAAATTTACTTTCTTCAGCTAGAACAATTGCTTCCAACCTTGCTACAGTATCGTCTATTCTATCATTTAATATAGCGTATTCAAATTTCTTCGCCTGAGAAATTTCTATTTCAGCTTGTTTGATTCTGGTTTCTATTTCAGATTCAGATTCTGTACTTCTTTTTAGTAAACGTTCTCTTAAAGTTGAGATAGCCGGGGGCAATAAAAATACCATCACAGCTTGCGGAAAAATCTTTTTTACTTGGATTGCTCCATCTATAGTAATATCTAAAATAACATTTTGTTGATTGCGGACATATTCTCGAATTGGACCTACCGGAGTACCATAATACTCACCGGAATAAATATCAAATTCTAAGATCTCTTTTTCCCTAATCAATTCTTGAAATTTTTCAGTATTACAAAAATAATATTCTACTCCATCCTGCTCTTGACCTCGCGGTTTTCTGGTCGTCATAGATATGGACAATGAGAAATCCTCACGTCTTTTCATAAATGCTTCTATCACAGTACCTTTTCCGACACCGGAAGGACCGGATACACATAAAATCATCCCCTGAGCAAGCTTATTCCCACTCATAATGAAGCCTCAATCAAAGAATTTAATTGCTCCACGCTTCTTGAAGAGAGAATCAGGTGGTCACTGTCCATGATTAAGACAGATAGATTTTTTTTGCCATATGTTGTATCAATCAATGTACCGCGATCTCTGGCTTCCTGAATCATTCTGCGAATCGGAGCGGAGTCGGCAGATACGATTGCTATCAGACGTTGCAAGGAAATCACACTGGAATCTCCAACCCGTATGAATAATGCATTCTCCACCTTCAATCACCTCTAACAAATATTCTTAAATCATTATAGTTGTAAAGAATAACAGAAAAATTGTTTACTCTCAATTAATAAAAATAATCATTCAATATTTTGGACTTGTTCTCTTATTTTTTCAATTGTTGATTTAAGTTCAACTACCATTTGTATAATTTGCAGATCATTTGCTTTTGAACCAATTGTATTGGTTTCACGCAAAAACTCCTGCACTAAAAAATCTAATTTCTTACCGATTGATTTGTCGGATTTAAGTGTCTCTGAAAATTGTTTTAAATGACTTTTCAAACGGGTTATTTCTTCAGTGATGTCAGCTTTATCTGCAAAAATTGCAATTTCCGCAGCTACTCTTTGTCCATCATAATACTCTTCAATCTCTTCTGTTAAAAGGTTTTCTAGGCGCTCTAAGAGACGCTCTTGATGGTACTTCGGTACAGTTTCAGCTTGTAGTTCAATCTGAGCAACCAGATTAAACATCTTATCTATTCTTTGTTCCAGATCCGAGGCTAAATGTTCACCTTCTACTTTTCTCGACTGATCAAATAGAATCAACGCTTGTTCACAAGTTTTTAAAAGAACCGGTAGATACCTTTCCTGATCCGGATTTAATTCAACTTTAGATGTCAAATTATTATTTCTAGCTAATAAAGCAGACTTAGATAGAATCTTTTCACCGGTCAACTTTTCAATCTCTTTGTAGATGCTCAAATAGGCTTGAGCATTATTCAAATCAAGCTTTACAGTGGGTTCGCCGACTAAATCTTCATAATTAATATTGACATCGATTGAGCCTCTACTAATATATGAATCGATTAATTTCCGGATTCTTGTTTCAAATGGATTTAGAGTATAGGACATCCTCATTTTGATATCCCGATTTTTTTGATTTACAGATTTTATTTCTACCGAAACGGTTAGATCATTTTCTGTCAAAGAAAATTTACCATAACCGGTCATGCTTTTAGCCATTTTATATATTCCTCTCAAATAATTATGGTGATAGCAAATTTAATTCGCTAAACAAGATATTCATCTAACAGTATAGGTTTAAAATTAACTTGATCACAAGCAGTTAATAACATCGGTATACCATGAATTTCCTCTCCTGATAGTTGGTATGGGCTTTCCTTATGATGAATATGACCGAATACGCAAAGATCCGTTCCATGCTCATGCATCAATTTTGTAAAATCAGAAATTGCAAGTTGTAAATTCACCGGTGGGAAATGTGTCATCACGATCAACTTATCTCCGGGCTGACGCAATTTCTCTGCCTCATTTAACGAAAACTTCAGGCGACCAATTTCTCTTTGATATATTTTCTGATCAGTCTGTTGCCATTTCGGATCATTAGGGAAAATCCAACCTCTGGTCCCTGCGATCAAGATACCTCTCAACTCCGGATCTACTAATCTGAAGGCATTATTTTGCAAAAAATCAAAATTTTTGATTTGATGTTTCTCTAGAAAGCGATAGTTTCTACTCAGAGTCCCCCACCAATAATCATGATTCCCACGCAGAAGAATCTTCCTGCCGGGTAACTCACTCACGAAAATTAAATCTTTTTCCGCTTCTTCCATATTGATAGCCCAAGAAATATCTCCCGGAATAAGCAAAATATCTTCTTCTTTAACTACCTGGTCGATATTGTTTTTTATTTTTAGATCATGGTCCATCCATTCCTGACCGAATTTATGCATCGGTTTGTCTACCTGATTACTTAAATGAAAATCTGCTAAACAATATATAGCCATAAAACCTCATTTTACTATCTTTCTTGATCAAAATGATCATAAACAGCTTGAGCGGTTGTTTCCGGTAAACCGGCAACTGTTTGCAATTCCTCAAGGCTTGCTTCAGAAACATTCTTAATCGTCCTGAAATGTTTGAGCAATGCTCTGCGCCTAGCCGGACCTACGCCGGGTATTTCTTCCAAACTGTAACGAATTGTACTTTTGAGCCGTGACTTTTTATGTAAACGTTGAGCGAAACGATGAGCTTCATTTTGTATCGCAGTCAACAAACGTAAAAGTCCTAAACGCTCGCTTCTTTGATCAGGCGTTTCAGTTATTGGTTCAGAGACCTCTTTTAGTTCAATTTCTTTGCCCGTAGTCAAAACCAAACCTCTGGTACGATGCCGATCGTCTTTAACTAATCCGGCAAATGGGATCTCTGCCGCATATCGATCCATAAGCGGTTTTATTGTATTGACATGTCCCAATCCACCATCGATTAAGATTAAATCAGGTCGCTGCCCGAATTTTTCATCATCTAAACGTTCCAACCTACGGGATAACAATTCAGTCATTGCCCGATAATCATCAATACCTTCAAAACTCTTAATCTTAAAATGTCTGTATGCTGAACGCAATGGCTTTCCTTCAGTAAAAACTACCATTGAGCCTGTTCTGTCTTCTGCCCCGATATTAGCGATATCGTATGCTTCAATCCTCCGAGGAGCCTCTTTTAAGTTAAATATTTCCGCCAGTCTTTTCAAAGTATGAGCCAAACCGGTCGCCGATCCTCCAATCAAAGTATGACGTTTTAAATTCTGCTCAGCATTAGTTTCTGCCATAATTAATAGTTGTTTTTTTTCTCCTCTTTGAGGATGGCGAAACTCTACTTTTGTTTTCGCCAATTGAGAAAAATATTGACTGAGCAAATCCTGCTCGGTCAACTCTTCAGGTAAGAGGATCAAATTTGGTATATAAGATGATTCCGCATAATGTTGTTTCAAAAAAGCTGTTAGCAACTCATCAATCGACTCGTCTTGATCCGGAAGAAAAGAACTTGTCGAACCGATCATTCTGCCATTTCTAACCTCCAGCTTTTGAATGCAAAGTTCACTGCCATTACGATACAAGCCCAATACATCTATATTCTCAGGTTGCTTGGTTACTGTTACTTGGTTTGTCGTCAATTTTTTCAGGTCTTGATAGCGATCGCGCCAAACAGCAGCTTTTTCATAGGCCATTTCTTGAGCGGCAAGCTCCATTCTCTTTTTAATCTTCCCTAAAAGATCATCGTACTGACCATCTAAAAAACGACAAATCTCCATCACACTGTCTCGATATTCCTCTTGGGAAATATCACCTTTGCAGGGGCCGATACATCGATTGATATAGTATTTAAGACAAGGTCTGGCTTTGTCTATATCTCTGGGCAAAACTCTATTACAAGTCATCACAGGGAAAATACGATAGATTGCTTTCAGTGCTCTTTCTAAATCGCCTGCTAGATAGGGTCCGTAATATCTGGCACCCTCCTCCCTATCAGGTCCGGCACGATATGCTTTCAAAATTCGTGGGTACATCTCATTTAAAGTCACTCGAATATATGGATATTCTCTGTCATCACGCAAAAGAGTATTATATTTGGGACGATTTTTTTTGATCAGATTATTCTCTAAAATTAAGGCTTCAAGTTCATTTTGACAAATGATATATGAAAAATCTGAAATTTGAGAAATCATGGCGAGAATTTTCGGATCGCCAACCGGATTTGGAGAAAAATAGCTGCGCAATCTTTGCGGTAGTTTTTTTGCTTTTCCTATATAAATAACAGAACCGGATGCGTCTTTCATCAAGTACACACCAGGTTCATGTGGTATTAAATCTAGTCTGGCATCAAATGAATTATGATTTTCAGACATTATTATCGTTTTTTCTTCAGGTTTGGGGATTTTCTAAAAAATCCGCAACAGTATTGACTGCTTCCTCTGCATCAATTCCTTCTGCAGTAATATCAAGCTCAACACCATCTTCAATTCCTAATGACATCATACCGAGTAAACTCTTGGCATTAGCTCGGCGATCGTCACGAGAAATATAGATTGTTGAATCAAAGACGGAAGCTTTTTGAATTAACAAGGCTATTGATTTCATTTCAATGCCTTCCTCCCAATTAATCAAAATAGATTTGGTTGTCATGTTTCCTCCATGAAAGAATTATTTAAGATATTGATTAGCCTGAGTTCATTAATTGCCCTCTAGTATAAATTTATTTGCTTTAGAATGTCAATTCAGATAATTAGAAACCGGCAAGTCAACTCATTCTGAGTTTTTATTGATTTTCTTTTTGTGCTAAATTCCGTTCTGCTTGAGTAATAACACAATAATTAGGTCTGGCAGGCTCCTGATATCCTCCTTGAAATAAGTCCGGATTACGACGAATTTCTTTGAAAGCAATTAAACCTAAATTAGCTGCAGAAATGTAGTCTTGACGATTGAACATATTATCTGAACGTAGATATTGTAAACCATTTTCTTGCAGTAATTGTTCAGCAATTGGAAAACCGTCTCCGATCAAAAAGAAATTATCTAATTCAGAATATTTTTCTTGAAGCAAAATTGGAAGCTCTTGCTTTACAAACTGCCGATCAGATATTAATCTTTTGCCTTGCTTGAATAGAGCACCATAAAGCCTACCACCTCTGGCATCAAAAAGCGCTAAAACTGCCGTTGATAAATTTATATAAGGATAAGCTAAAGCTTCAAGCGAAGATATTCCAAGAACAGGAACATTAAGTCCATATGCTAAAGTGTTAGCCGTGGAGACTCCTATTCTAATACCGGTAAACGAGCCCGGACCAACGGCTACTGCCACAGCAGATAATTCATTATATGCTAAATCTAATTCTTGAATAAGGCCATCAAGAACGGGCAATAAATTCACTGAATGTTGATTCGAAATATTTAAAAACTTCTCAGCTAAAAGCACTTCGTTTTTTAAAACAGCTACAGCAAGACTGGGTCCCGATGTATCTAATGCTAAAATATATTGCGAATTCCCAATCAATTGTTCACCTCATGCATCTCTTTCGCCTAGAACAAAAATTTCAATAAGTAGAAAAAACTCTTATCATTTGCTTCGATCTAATTATACGAAAAAGTATCAAATTTCCCAAGCAGCTAATTTCTCTAAAACAAAAACTTTCTCTGATAAACCTTCACTTATCAACAATCTGAATTTTCTTTGCTTTGGCTCTGAAAGATTACTTTCAATAAAAAGCCAAAGCGTATTTTCCGGTAAGACATTCTTAATTCGATCAGCCCACTCAATCACAGCAACCCCCGAATCATTGAAATAATCCATAAAACCTGCATCATACCATTCCATTTCATCTTCAAGACGATAGGCATCGAAATGATACAGTGACATTCCTCTAGTTCCAATTGGATGTTCAAACAACAAGGTAAAGCTCGGACTTGATACAGGTGTCTCAATCCCCAAACCCCGAGCGATCCCATGCGTTAAGGTTGTCTTACCAGCTCCTAAATCACCCTGTAATGCTAAGACATCACCTTGAGACAAAATTTGTCCCAAAGCCTGCCCAAAACTGTAAGTTTCTTCTTCTGAATTTGTTTTATATATTTTTTCTAACATTTTTCCGGTACTTCTAAATCACATAACTCAACTAACTCAACGCCGATATCTTATCCTAATTTGACATTTTAAACAAGGAGGTTATATAAACATCTATATTAGCGTTACTTTTTTCAAATTTCATCCAATTTTATAGCAAAACTTATTGTTTTAAAAAAATTTAGTAAATATAATATAAATAAGAACTTTTGTAAACAAAACAGTAAAAGACTTATCAAGTTACGAAAAGCCTGCGTGTTCAATCGAATTTCGCACACTCCTTCACAAAAGTGAACTCATTCTCTATAAGCTCAGTTTCATAACTAACTTCTAGCAAATCCTAACCAAACAAGTGAACAGATGTAAATGTCTCAGAGTCATTTCAAGTTTTTAGCAGTTTCTAATCAAACAATGAACAGATTAAATCTGTGATTTAGTAAAGGAGAGTTACTAATGCAAAGCTTTTCTGTTAATGTTGATCGCAAAGCGATCGCACAAATCGATGGCTATCGATGTGTGAACTGAGGAATATGTGAAGAGTATTGTCCAACAGGTGCTTTGAAAGAATACCAGAAAACAGTGTGTCATCTCTGCCCTGATTGTACAGAAATCAAATCCATGTCCGTTAATCAAATGGAAGAACTCAAAAAAGAGTCATGTACTTTGGCATGTCCAGTTGGAATTAGTCCTCAAGGTTATATCAACCTACTCAAGTGTGGAAAAATTGATGAAGCTTATGATCTAATATGGGAAAAGAATCCTTTGCCATCGGTTTGCGGCAGTATTTGCCATCATCCTTGCGAAGATGTGTGTAAGCGTGGAACTCTAGTGGATTCTCCCATAAAAATCCGTGCTCTAAAACGCTATTTAAGTGAAAATAAACTTGACGATAAGGTAACCTCTTATCCGGTTATTCACCAAGAAGAAATTGCTGTAATTGGAGGTGGACCGGTCGGTTTAACTGCTGCCCATGTTCTAGCAAAACGCGGTTATAAAGTGACTGTCTATGAGGCAGCTGCTGAAGCCGGCGGCATGCTATTAAAAGGTATTCCTTCATTCCGCCTAGATAAAGATATTGTGCGCAAGGAAGTAAAGCGCCTGGAAGAGTCTGGAATAAAATTTGTCTTTGGTGCTAAAGTACGTCCAACTGACATTGAAAAAGATTACGATAAAATCATTGTAGCAACAGGAAATAGCATTTCTAAAGGACTTCCAATTGCCAATTCCGTCTGCAAAGGTGTAATGAACGCACTAGATTTCATGACTAAAGTAAACTCAGCGGACCAGGTCACACTCTATGGAAATGTTGTGGTGATCGGTGGAGGTAGCGTTGCTATGGACACAGCTCGCACAGCACTTCGCCTGGGTGCAGATAAAGTGACCGTAATTTGTCTTGAATGTGGTTCGCAGATACCGGCTCATCCTTGGGAAATAGAAGAAACTCAAGAAGAAGGAATCCAGATTATCAGTGGTGTTGCACCTTTGCGTTTTGAAGCCAAAGACAATGCTCCACCTCACTGTTTAAGTAACATTGTTTATACAACAATTGAGAACTTAGATTGCAAAACTTTTACCTATGATCCCATCGGAGAAGAGATGGTTTTATCTGCAGACTTTGCAATCATCGCAACAGGTCAAAGAGCAGAGCCACAATATATTACGGGTGACAATATTATTTTGGCCGGAGATATAGTAAATGATACTCCCTCAGTTATTGATGCAATGGGTTCAGGACATGATGCCGCAATTCAAATCGACAAGGAGCTACGTGGTAGGGAGTGGAAGGAATACGAACTCGAAAGAGAGATGCAGAGTGGAGATCCTAAGTATCGTATTTATCCGGCAGTTCGTCTCAAAAAAGCATTTCCGGAAATCCGCAAAATTAAAGATCGCAGTGGCTTCGACATGGTAGAACAATTAATGAGCGACGAAGAAGCCTTACTCGAAACCTGGCGCTGTCTAGAATGTGGATACAGAGAAGTAGATATTGAAAAATGTATCGGATGTGGCGTGTGCATGAGGGTTTGTCCAAAAGGTGATGTCATTACAATGGTTCCTGTTGAGGAACAGGGAGGAAACAAATGAGAAAACATAGCGTAATTATAGTAGGTGGTGGCCTAGGTGGCGCTACCTGTGCATTTTTCTGTAGTAAATTAGGGTTGGATGTTTTAATGGTAGAAAAAGATCAATTCCCTCGCGATAAGATCTGTGGTGATGGTTTGCAGGCACCCATGTATCCAATTCTAAAGGAAATGGGAATCCTGGATGATGTGCTCGCCGTTTCATTTCCCAATAATGGCCTAGCCTATGTAGACAGCAGAAAAGAACGTGCCGTAATGTATTTCCCTCCTGAAATACCTCCTCACTACAGCTGTCCTCGATACATCTATGATGCGATCGTTAATAAAGCAGCGGTTGATACCGGGATTGACTATATGGACAATTTCGAAGCACTAGAAGTAATTACCCGTCGTGGACAAGCTTGTGGAGTCAGAGGTTTATACAATGGTAGTTTGTTGGATCTGGAATGTGATCTCGTGATTCTCGCAAATGGTTCTCACTCCATGTTATCTCGCCAAATGGGATTCTATGAAGAAGATCCTGACTATGTTTTCTATGGTCTTCGTGGTTATTTTGATGGCGTTAGGGGGATCAAAGATGAATCAGAATTTGTTTATGCAGATATTTTCAGGGATGGTGGTTACGTTTGGCTCTTCCCGGAAGGTAGATCTGAAGATGGCACTACACGCTGTAATGTAGGTGTGTTCATCACAGAAGCCAACCTGAAAGATCTCGACATGACTATGGAAGAGATTTTGTGGTGGTGGCGAGACAACACTAAAACCGGCGACCAACGTTTGGGAAAAGCCAATCTCGTCGGTAAATTAGAAGGTTGGCGACTACCAACAGGTAAGCACCAAGCTGTCCACTCTGCCGGCGTGATGGCAGTTGGCGATGCCGGAAACATGATCGATCAGTGCTATGGCGGTGGCGCAGGCACTGCAATGATAAGTGGCAAAATAGCTGCCGGAATAGCATCAGAAGCAGTCAAGGCCAATGATTTTTCAAAAGAATTTCTTAACAAATACGAAGATACCATCGAAAAAGTATTAGGTAGTTTTTTTGAAGGTGTCCAAATCTGGCGGGACCACCTATTCGGCAAACCCGAAACAGTCATAGAATTTGTTGACTATGTAAACAGCGGTGGTCCCGGTGCTATGACAGGTTACCTAATGAGCAAAGGCATCGAGCTACCAGCTGAACCTTATTCAAGTAAATAAGCAAATGTCTATTCGATGTAGAGAACAATTCATCACCTAATAGTTTCCTATATCAGATATATTTAATAGAGGAGGTCACTTCTGAAGATACCTCCTCTATTAATTATATCTTTTAAGTTTAGTATTATTCAGAAGAATATTTGTTTTCTCATTCTTACTTTAGCTATCACCAACAAAGTTGCTATTGCAAAAAATGTCATAGTAGTTATTTTATTCCGAGAAGCTAATTCACCTGTACGAGGTGTACTTGCAAATCGTAACAGTTCTTCTTTTTTAATCAGACAAACATTTTTTAATTATTAAAAATTTCTTCAACTATTCTAATTACTATTGTTTTTTATAAGAAATAACTCAGATTGTATAACTAATAAATAGTATTAATAATATATGACTAAATACATTTCACACTACAGCGCTTTAAAATATTGGAATATTCCTCTTGCAAATCAATATTATCAAGATAAGATTGCTAAATTTGGAGATTCTCAATTTTTAGTTCTCAATCGCACAGACAGATATTCTCACCAAGGACGGGTGCCTTTTGTTTGCACAAAAACTATTCCCCTAGGCGGTGTCTTACAGACAAACAAAACAGGCATCGTTTCACTGCCTCTTGTTTTTTTACAATTAAGTCAAAAAATGGATATTCTTAACACTATTATTTTAGGAAATATTTTGTGTTCTCATTCTAATGGACCAAATTCTCCAATCAAAACAAATCAAAATGAATTGTATGATTTTGTGAATAGCGCAAAAGGTTTTTGTGGCAGACGCAAGTCCTTACGTGCTTTACAATATATCCAAAATGGTGCTTGCTCAATAATGGAAATCTTCCTTGCGATGTTGCTTAAGTTGCCATATTCATTAGGAGGTATAGGTCTGAAAGGAGGTCATTTTAATTTTGAAATTATCTTAGACAGAGAAAGCTCCCGTGCAATTAAGAAAAACAGACTTTATGTGGACTACTGCTTTCCTAAAGAAAAAATCGCATATGAATACTTGGGTGAATGTCACGAAACAACCATTGATCAGGATTCTATTCGGAATATGGCATTAAGACGAATTGGATATGAAGTTATCCCTATTACCAAATCCCAACTTTATAACGAATATAGATTAAAACAATTTCTTGATAATGCTGCCGTAGATCATGGCAAAAGAATCCAATTTCATAATAACGAAAACAAATATCTTGAAATGCAAAGAAAAATCCGAAATCTACTTCCTCGTAAAGCAATAAATAATTAGTTTATTAATTCTTTCATCATACATATTAGTTATTCGAAGTTCTGTTCGGAATCTCAACCTCTCCAAATTTTTGTCCACACATCCTTGGCAGGCTTGGAAAACGGAACAAAAATCTGCAATTTTAAATCTTTCTTGTTCCAAATTTCAACTCCACCAATTTTATTCAGCTTTGAATTTGGCAGACTTGGAAAATGGAACAGAATAGATTAGATATTGTTCGGAATCTCAACCTCTCCAAATTTTTGCCCACACATCCTTGGCAGGCTTGGAAAACGGAACGAAAATCTGCAATTTTAGATCTTTCTTGTTCCAAATTTCAACTCCACCAATTTTATTCAGCTTTGAATTTGGCAGACTTGGAAAATGGAACAGAATAGATTAGATATTGTTCCGAATCTCAACCTCTCCAAATTTTTGTCCGCACATCCTTGGCAGGCTTGTAAAACGGAACAAAATGACAGAAACAAAAATAAAACAAAAAAACTCCCACGTTCAAAAAGTTTGGACTCGGGAGTTTTGGTGTAAAATTTGTGTTAATAAAGGAATTAACGTTTTGAGAATTGAGAAGCTTTACGAGCTTTCTTAAGACCATATTTTTTACGTTCTTTAACTCTGGAATCTCTGGTTAAGAAGCCATTTTTCTTTAAAGTAGCTTTATATTCAGATGTATCTGCATCAACTAATGCTCTGGAAATACCATGACGAACAGCACCAGCTTGGCCGGAAATTCCGCCACCATTTACATTAACTTTAATATCGTATTTATTTGCAGCACCTGTTGCATTTAGGGGTTGCATTACAATATAGCGTAAGGATGCGAGATCAAAATAATCTTCAAATTCTTTGCCGTTTATCTCTATATCGCCTTTTCCAGGGTACAAACGTACTCTTGCAACAGCTTTTTTACGACGACCAGTTCCATAATAAAAATCTTTATTTGCCATTTAACTCGTCTCCTTAATTATATTTCCCATACTTCAGGTTGTTGTGCCTGATGATTATGTTCAGGACCTGCATAAACTTTTAATTTTTTGATCATTTGTCTGCCTAAAGCATTCTTGGGCAACATTCCTTTTACAGCCAATTTAATGATACGTTCAGGATGTTTTGCTTGAAGCTCAGCATAAGTTGTTTCTTTGAGGCCACCCGGATATCCACTATGTCTGCGATAAATCTTTTTGGTTTCTTTGCCACCGGTTACTCTAACCTTGTCAGCATTGACAACTATTACAAAATCACCTGTATCTAAAAAAGGCGTGAATTCCGGTTTATGTTTACCGCGTAAAATAGTAGCAATTTCACTTGCAATACGACCAAGAACTTGGTCTTCTGCATCTATGACATACCACTTGCGTTCAATTTCAGAAGCTTTCGCTACGTATGTTTTCATTTTATTTCCTCCTCGATCGGTTTTAAACATGCTTAATGAATATACCTAAGCAAAATCAAGTTGTCAAGCTTTTCACCGGTTAGGCATGCTAATCTCTTAATTCCTAATTTTTTCGATGTTTTTCTCTAGTTTGCTTCCGAGGCAATTTTATTTGTTTTTCCGGATACGTTTTTTACGTGACTTGATTATTAATTGAATTAACAGAATTACAATAACAATAAACAGTAAAGCCCACATAGCTAATAGAACATATTGCATATTATCTTCACTGAGCAAATTCATTAACGAATTATCAGATTCGGACTTTGAAGTTGATTCTTCTGAAGCTGAAGCTTCTGTTAGAGTTTTCTCCTCTTCTACTTCTGTTTTCGCTTGCTGTTTCGTTTTATCTACAGATCCGGGATCGTCAGGCTGATCCTGATCAACATTATCAATCAATGCTGCAATCTGCTCTTCTGACAGCTGCCCCTCTTTATAAAGTTCCGAGATATGACAAAGATTTTGATAACCGCTTACTTCATTTGCAATATCAGGATTGTCGGACAAAAATTGGTAGGCTTCAGCTTCTGTCGGAGCCTCAGACTGTTTAGCAGCTTCTTCCAGCAAAGTTCTAAGCAAAACAGAAACACTGAAAAATTCACCCGGACGCTCTGCTAGACTACCATTAAAAATAATCCCACAAAGATGTCTACCATCATATGTGTGTACAGTAGCTGATAAGCAATTCCCGGCTATATCGGTATTTCCAGTTTTGACACCGTCATAGGTATGCAGATATTCCGAACTTAAGTTTAAATCTCCCTGCAACATCAGATGGTTACTATTTGTAACCATTGTCCATGCTGTATAAGGATGTATGTTAGTAGGTTCGGAACAATAGGCTCTTCTCGTAACCAGTTTTCTGAAAATATCATGACTCATAGCTCTTTTGATAATAAGAGCTAAATCTCTCGGTGTGAAGAAATGATCTTCCAAACCAAAGCCCGCAGCATCAACCAAATTGGTATTTTTACAACCAATTTCCAGAGCCAGTTCATTCATCAAATTGGCAAAATTTTCTTCTGTCCCACCATAAGTTTCTGCCAGAGCTCTGGCGCATTCATTAGCTGATTGAACCATCATCAAATACAAAGCATTTTCAGTTGTCGTTTCTTCTCCCGCAATAAATCCGGCACTTGCTGACAGAGGCGAAGGCAAATCTACTGCATATTCGGAAAATACCACAGGTCTTTGTAAATCAAAATCCGGTGACTCAATCACGGTCAAAGCTGTCATTATTTTTGTCATACTTGCAGGATATGCTATCTCATCCACATTATGTTCCAAAAGGACTTCTTCAGTCTCCAAATCCATCACAATATAATTTGCAGCACTTACCTGATCTAAACTAGGATAAACGTGTTTTTCTCTTCCTCCTGTAGGCTGTCCTACAACCTGTCTGGGAAATAGCCACGTTTTCTCGTCTGTACTAACTTTAATAGTTTCATCAGATTGTACTTTGATTTCAGCCTGAGTATTATTCTGCTCTGATTCAAAAAGCTCAGCAGCCAAAGCTGTTTCAGACAAGTATCCGATAAAGAATATTCCTATTAAGATTAGTAGAACTATTTTTCTGATAATATTTTTTGAATTTTTATTGTTAATCATTATAGTCACCATTTGTATTTTAAATTTCGATCTGAAACGTAAATGTGAATAAAACCTATTAAACCACAATCTTACTTAAAATAGTAGAGTAACATTGTTTTAGTTTCTTTTTTTGCTATAATCTTGTAGGCTAAGGTGCCTGATCAATCAAAAACAATAACAACATATTAATAATATCCAAGGATCTTATGAGCAATAAAGAAAAAATAAAAACTCAATCTGAAATAAAAAGACGTCGTACATTTGCTATTATTTCACATCCGGATGCCGGAAAAACAACTATGACAGAGAAGCTTCTCTTATACGGTGGAGCAATTCACCTCGCCGGTACGGTTAAAGGCAGAAAATCAGCCAGACATGCAACTTCTGATTGGATGGAAATAGAAAAGCAAAGAGGAATATCGGTATCTTCATCAGTCTTACAATTTGAATACAATAATTATTGTGTCAATATCTTAGACACCCCGGGACATCAGGATTTCTCGGAGGATACTTATAGAACTTTGTGTGCTGCAGATGCCGCAATCATGATGATTGATGGAGCCAGAGGCGTCGAAGAGCAAACGATTAAATTGTTTGAAGTATGTCGCATGCGCGGGATACCGATTTTTACTTTTATCAATAAGATGGACCGAGCAGCTCGCGATCCATTTGAATTAATGGATGAACTGGAAAAAGTGTTAGGTGTCTTTTCTGTACCTATCAATTGGCCTATCGGTACCGACGGAAACTTTCAAGGGGTATTCAATCGCAAGTTAAGCCAAATTGAGTTGTTTGACAATCAGAAGCAAGATCATGGTGCAAGCATGATCAATGTAAAAGTTTCAGAATTAGACGATCAGAGTTTATCAGAAACGATCGGTGAATTTTATCATAACAAATTGATCGAAGATATTGAATTGCTGGATATTGCAGGCGATGAATTAGATTTGGATTTAGTTGCCAAGGGTAAACAGACACCTTTGTTTTTTGGCAGTGCTTTAACGAATTTCGGTGTAGAATTTTTCCTGCAGGAATTTTTGCAAATGGCACCCTCACCGGTAGCTAGAGAATCCGATATAGGAGAAATCGACCCTTTAGAACATCCGTTCAGTGCTTTCGCATTTAAAATACAGGCTAACATGAATCCTGAACATCGGGATCGAATTACATTTATCAGAATTTGTTCCGGTAAGTATGAAAAAGATATGCAAGTGAAACATGTGAGAACCGGAAAACAAATTCGTCTAACCCAACCTCAGCAATTCATGGCTCAGGATAGATCTCATGTAGACACAGCATATGCCGGAGATATCATTGGTTTATTTGACTCAGGTCAATTTCAAATTGGTGACAGCTTGAGTGCAGGTGAAGATCTTGTCTTTGAAGATATACCGGTCTTTCCTCCGGAACATTTTGCTCGTGTTTCCGCTCGAGATTCTATGAAGCGAAAACAGTTTCAAAAAGGCATCTCACAGTTAGCCGAAGAAGGTGCGATACAGCTCTATCAGCAACCTAATATCGGAACTGAAACCTACATCATAGGTGTGGTGGGAGAATTGCAATTCGATGTCTTGGAGCACCGCTTGAAAAATGAATATAATGTTGATCTGCGTATACAAAGAATTAATTACCATGTAGCAAGGTGGGTCGAATGGGATGATCCGGAAAAAGCCAAAGCACCGGAGGAGATAATCATCGCCTCTAACAATCTGTTGGTTGAGGATGAACAACAAAATCCTGTAATATTATTTGAATCAAAATGGGCAACAAGTTGGGTCTTACAGCAAAATCCCGGAATGCAATTAAATTCAATCCGCAATCAGGTTGACTTTTAACTATCTCGAATTAGAGATGTTTTAATAACTCAAGAGATCCGTTGCAATTTGTTCGGACATCTGTTTTATGTTGAAATTAATTACTTCCGGCTTATTCTTGCTTGAATAGGCAGCAGCAGGAATGGAAATTCCACTTTCTTCAGATAAGTCTATCAGTAATTGACTATAACTTCTTTTACGAGATTTATTTGTATCAAAAATTGCTTCAGCCGAGGCTTGAGCAGAGATTAAAGGATTTTCAATTACAGGAATAATAATTTTATCCATCTTAAGTGCTACTTGCTCAAAGCGTTCAAGTACATCTAAAGTCAATGCAGTATAAGGATCCAGCAAATAATCCGTTCTTATGTACCATTCCTTGATTTGAAGAACCGTTTGTTTATTGTTTGCATAACCTGTTTGTAAAAAACCATTTAACTTAGATACAATTGATGAGGGTATTTCCAAACTTTCTTTTTCCATAAAATCAGACATAAGTTGATCGATTAGAGAACAATCTTGATCCGTAGCTTCAAAAAGAACTCTTTCTATATTAGGAAAGTAAATCTTATCCAAAGCCGGAGTATTGGTACGGAAAAACCGGCGTTTCAATTTGTATTTTCCCCTCCGAAAGAAATCAGCAATAGCTCGATTGCTATTTGATGCGGCAAACAAATGAGATATTGGTAAACCTGATTTTTTTAAGAGTTGGGCAACATAAATAAAATCCAAATTGAAGTTTGGAAATGCTAATGCGAAATTATCTTTTTTCTCCAGGACCTCTTGCTGTAATAGATCAAGATAAGCTGAAGTCAATAAGATGAATAAGGCTATGCTTTGTGAGAAATTCAAGACACCTACCGTAGCAATATATTTATTTTGTTTTTGTAATTCTTGACGTAAATCCTGATCATAAAACAAACTTTGGGTAAAGTATTCAACATCCTGTACTTTCCCATTAATAGTGTATATTTTAAGCAGTTCTTCTAAATCAAAATCATCTTCAGAGACAGTTTGGTTTGGCTGATCTGATTCAGCATTATTTAATATTTTTAGCTCAGATTCATTTTCTGAATATTCCCCACTGACCTCTGATTGATGATCGCTAACAATATTTGTAGTAGATCTAAGATTTTGAATTTCTTTTAAGACATAATTATTTACCGATTTTTGGTCAGCAATCAAAATTGGTTTCCAGCTTGATTCACAATTATATAGTGTAACCAAGCTCTTTATGCTTTGAATTGATTCACCTGCAATGACAAACCATTGTTCTTCCGGTTGCATCAATTCTTCTAAGCATGCAATGCTAAAAGCATGGGTAAAATCGGTATAACAAGCTGAAGGGCCTTTTTCTGTAAAAATAAATAAAGGGTTTAACAGATAAGGATTTAACGGTTTCGCTTCATAAACTAATTCGTTTTGATATCGCAGCACATCAAAAGCTTTATCACAAATACTATTTATCTTATCTTCTGATAATTCCGGAGCAAAAACTCCCAATAAAGCAGCTGCACGATCTTGAAATGATAAATCACCTAAACTGTCAAGAAAATCTGGGCTGAGAGAAAGTGCTTCAGATAGGACAAACAAACCTCCCTCAAGAGGTACTCCTTCCCGAATCATCTCCGAAAAATTATAGGTTTTATCAGATTGTCTGGTCGTTTGATATTGCATCTTATTCACCCGAAGTTTCCTGACTGTCAGAGAAATTATAGGAATTGTAATCTTCTAGTAGTTTATTAACTTCTTCTTGTCCCTGTTTGGCTCTTGAATCTATTTCCTGTTCCAGCCATTCTAGCCGGTTTTGAGCTTGATTTGAACCTGAAAATGAATTCAAGATTGCAGGTCTGATTACGAAATAAAAGATCAAGAAAGTAATCGTTGCAATTGCCAGGACAACTGCCATGAATTTAAGATTTGCTTTGCGCTCTTCAAGTTCATATTCAGCTTCTAAATCAACCGTATCTTCATTACCGAGCTGACGATTAATTTCAGCAATTTCATCTTTAGTTGCACCCGGAAGATGTTTTTTGCGCGGTGCTTTTTCTAAAATATCAGTGATAGATATTTCTTTCTTAACTGATTCATAAGCATGTTTGCGCTTTTTCTGCTGATCCTCTTCTTGATCAAGCAGTTTGATCTCATGCTCAATGACCTTTAACTGACGTTCTAATAGCTTAGCCTGAATATCATCAACGTCTAATAAAGCTACTCGCTTAAAATATTCATTCGCTTCTTTAAAATCACCTTTAGCTGCCAATAAAATAGCATACAAGTGTGATGAATAAGAAAACATCGGAAAATCATCCGCTACCGTCTTTAACATAGACGTAGCTTTTGCTTGTTTTCCGGATTTTAACAATTCTAATGCATGATTGTATGTGTTTAGAACTTTTTGTGTTTCTCGTGGAGTAGCAAACAATTCCACTTGATCAAAGTTAATACGATCAAAATATTGATATTGTTTTTCCCAATTCAATTGTCCGTTCCCTCCAATAATTCAAACAAGTAGGTTCTGATATCACCCAACAAATATAAAGATCCGAATACAATTATTGCCAGATGATTCTTTTTTCCCAATTCATAAGCAAGTTTAGTTGCTTGCTTTTGGTCAGAAGTAAATGAAATTTGATTTTCATTATACAAAGGATTTTTATCTGATTCCAGTTTCGAAAGTTTGTTCATTTTATATTCTTTTTTAGGAAAATATTTTTTCAACACCCGATTAAACTGTTTCGCCAATTTTTTTGCAGATAAAGCTCTTGGAAAATCAGGCTTCGTACAAATAACCTGTTCTATCTCATATTTGTCGGATGAACAAATGATATCAACCATATTAGGATAATCTTTATCACGTAAAATCCCACTTAATAAAACTAATTTTCTTCCTTTAAGAAATTGTTCCAAGTGTTTTCTTAAACCACAAACTCCCTGTTTATTATGTGCACCGTCAACTAAAACAAAAGGTGTCTGAGATAAACATTCCAAACGCCCGGGCCATTTAGCCAGAGAAATGCCATGTTTAATCTGCTCGTCTTGTGCGTACATTTGCGCAACTTCAATTGCTATAGCTGCATTTTGAGCTTGATAATCACCGCTCAATTGAATGTGATACGGTCCTTTAGCTTGATAGGTAAAAGTCTGCCCGGTTAAATAAGATGACTCATAATCAAGATCCGCTCTGCTGACAAAAGTTATCGGGGAATTTATCGTTGCTGCATGCTCTACTATTACTTTTTTTGCAGCAGCTGCGTCTTCCGGACTCAGCTCAGTATCCTCAGGGTTATAGACGAATGTCGGGATTTCCGGCTTCATTATGCCCGCTTTTTCCGCAGCTATATTGGTAATAGTTTTTCCTAAACGTACAACGTGATCATAACTTAATGCACTGATCACAGTAGCAAGTGGCTTTTCCACGACATTTGTTGAATCAAGTCTGCCACCCATACCGGTTTCTAAGATAATCAGATCACAATCCATCTCTGCAAAATAGACGAAAGCAGCAGCTGTCAGCAATTCGAATTCGGACGGCATTTCAAAACCTTTGAGCAACATAATTTTAACTTCAAAAGCCAAAAGCATCATCGTTTTAGCAAAATCTTGATCGCTGATTTCTGAAGATCTGCTATCTTGGTATAATTTTTTCAAACCTTCTTGACCGTTGTAAATACGTATTCGTTCATTAAAATTCGTTAGGTATGGTGAAGTAAAAAGACCCGTCTTTAATCCTGATTCTGCAGCAATGTACGCGCACATCGTGCTGATTGAGCCTTTACCGTTGGTGCCTGCGATTTGAACAACCGGACAGGCATTTTGCGGATTGCCTAAACGTTCTAACAATTGCTCAATTCTTTCCAGCCCAGGTCTGATGCCAAGCTCTCTTGCAGATGCCAAATAGTCCATAGCTTGCTCAAAAGACCAATATGGGCTTTCCGTTTCTTGGCTTTGATAATTTTTTTTCCATACTTTAGATGTCATGCTTAGGGCCCTCTACTCGGCTTTGTTTTTATTATTAAACACAAAATATTTGCCGGCAATATAATTGGCAAGTACTACGAATACTGAACCGATTGCCTTGACAACTTGAAATTCATATTTATAGATGGTAATTTTCGGATCGAATTTTACAAGAGTTAATAGAAACTCCATTATACCATGTTCAAAAACTAATGAAACTAAAAATCTTGAGAGAAAAAAATTCATTATTTCCGGAAAGATATTTTGTTTTGATTGGAATACAAATTTGCGGTTTAACACATAAGCAACGATGATCGAGAGACTGATGGATAATACATTTGCTATCCGCCAACTACCCAAATCTAGAATGCTTGTCAACAATGTGTAAGTTAACCAATTTACTAATGTAACTATGATTCCACTTACTATATATAAAATAAATTCGTGTTGTCGGAACTTCTCTAATCCTGTTTTGTCCATTCGAAACAGTTAGCCTTCCCACCAAACAAACTTTTATCTTGGTCTTATATGATTCTTAATAATCATAAACAATAAAGCTCCCAGGGATCCTGTAGCTGCAACAGCTAGACCGCCCATTAGCAATTTATTATGAAGACCGTTCTCATTTTCTGTCAATTTAAAAGCTTGTTCTTGTTTAGCTTGTTTCTGTTCATCTAGATTCAGAGTATTAATTTCAGTATTTTGACTATTTTCTTCAGTCATTTCACTTGTCGGAGTTTCTTTTCGAGATGTCGTGTTTTTCTCTTCAAGTGTAGTTTGACTGCTGCTTTCAGATATTTTTTCAACTGAAGAAGTTGTCTCTGTAGTCAGCAAAATCAATTCAGTTGTCATACTGATAGCTTCAGTAATAGATTCACTTGTTGTTTGATCGGGTTTTGCTGCAATAATATTTGCATTTTTCTCTTGATTGTCATTTTGATCAATTGAAATTTTTAAAGTTTTTTCAGGTTCAGTTTTTCTGGTCGTTTGTTCGCTACCTACGGGTAACTTTACTCCCTCAGTTGTTGGTTTTGTTGTATTTTCAGCAATTTGTGAAACTGTATTTTCTGTATTCTGATTTTTCTTAGATTCAGTAGTAACGGATGTCTGTTTAGTAGTCGATGTTGACTCAGTCGCCTTTGAGGTCGATTTCGTGCTGTCATGTGACGGCTGAACAACTTGTCCGGGCTCAGTATTATCTTCACTAGTGTTAGAGGTTTTCTCTGATTCCGTTGGTTCTGTGGAATTTGTAGGATCTGAAGGCTCTAAATGAGTTGACTCGGTAGGTTCCTGTGGCGGATCCGGATCCGGTACATCCGGTATTGAAACATTAGGATCCTCAGGATTCGCCTGATTCGGTTTAGTAATTTTTACAGAAACTGAATCTCCATTGACTTCTAAATTTTGCACCTGCTCATTAATCCCGCCATAGCCAATTCTTGATTTATTTAATTCAAAATTTGCTATTCCATCGGCTTGCTCTTTTAATCTAAAAGTTACAGATACTATTATTTCTCCCTCATATGCATCATTAGCAGCTAAAGGCATCGCTGAAATTCTAAATTTATCCATTCTTTCCGGATCATTTTTAAAGATCATGGCTTCTTTGCCAAATATGGTGCTACTAATAATTTCAAAACGTTGATCGTCATATACAAAATCAAATTGTCCTGAGGTTACGGCAATTCCACTCTTATTGATAATTGAAATCGTAATATCCTCACCTGGTTCCACGTTTTCATTTGAAATCACAAAATCTGCTCCTGCAGCATACACCGGTCTATAGGTATAGACACTCATCAGTAAAATACATATGACAATCAAGATAAATTGTTTTATATTTTTTTTCATATTAATTCTCCGGAAATATCTAATCGGATAATGGTTCTAAGTACTGGGAAATCTCTGCATAACCGATAATAGATCTGTATATTTGATCTGCATCTAAGATATCTACTTCAGAATCCTGCAAGACATTCGCGGCAAATAGCCCTACATCATTTATTTCTAAGTAGCCCGTAATATATCGGTAAATGGAATCGACATCCAAAATATCAATCTCACCGTCTTGATTAATATCCCCCAACAAAATAAATGTATATCTACCTACCACTTCATCGTTTTTCTTTTGAACTAAGGCATCCCCTGTAGCAATGTTACCTTGTGTTTTAATCTGATTTTCAGAGTCGACAATTTCAAGAGTATAACCTTGATCAATTTCAATATTAGCTAATGCGTTTTCTACTAGGTTTAAACCTTGTGCAGGATCCAGACCATAAATATTACCATTAGGTAATATCTGATAGACTGAACTTTTAACTCGGGGAATCTCTGCAGCAGTCTCACCTTGATAATTGATTATTATTTCATAGTTTCTAATCGAGCCATTTGTGGCTGTTACCTGAAGCAAAATTGCATTTTTACCTTCTTTTAAAAAATAAGATCCTCTGCCGGTTACAACGGCATAAGGATTATACGGTGTAGCATCGATTATTATTTCAGCATTTGGTGCATTAATATCCAATGTGTATGAATAAGTAGATGTATCAAAACCAGGCAATAATGTTTGGTCAATCGTGATTGAACGCAACCAGTTATTGGGCGTTCCCGAACCTCCAGTCGGGTAAGGTGCAGGTAGATCGGGGATTGAAGTAAAGACCGGAATTAAAAATTCCTTTGGCTCACCCAAACTGCCTTGAGCAGAGTATGCATTATACATCGTTCTGGATTCACTCTGGGGAGCGAATACATTTGCCATGTATTGATGCCAATAATTAGGACCATGTCGTAAGTCAAACTTCTGCAAATATAATGTGTTTTGTAAATTGTTGATATAATCTTTACCTAAAAATATTGCTCCTCCGGTAATTGAACGTTCCGGTGTATTCCAAGGTAGCATCAATCTCTCATTTTCTGCCGGATTATTGGCATAACCGTCTCTGGCAAAAACTAATCCCTCATAAACCGGATCAGCCCCGTAAGCTCTAATATTAAAAAAGTTATAGTATCCTTCAACACCGGGATATGTTCCACTGGAAGAACCTGAACCGCCGGGCGACACTTCTTGTTTTACTCTAGCAATTAAATGATAAGGTGATACTTGAGAGATACCTGCAGCATTATTGAAAATATTTGCATAATCATCACTATCCATAAATGTGCCGACTAACTGATTTCTAATGCCTTGCCAGGTTTGGACCTCAGAATTATAACTTAAACTTTCAAATTGAAAAATATGTTGTTCATCTAAGAAGTTTCGCGGATCAAGTTGATGAGCAATTATTTCTTTATTAGCAGCCACCCAACCCCGTTCTTTTTCGATCCATTGATTGGTTTCTTTATTAAAGTCAGCAGAAGATCTTGATTTGAGTGCATCATCAACAGTTGCCGGTACAAAATTGATCGATCTGTCAGGTAAATATTGACCATTTAAGGCTGAGTTAAAATCCACATTTAAATGAATCGGCGTAAAGATCCAATGTGGATATTTATTATGCAAATTATGTAATGCAGCTCGGTAACTAAAAGGAAAACCTTGTTGTTCCAAATAGAGCTCAAAGTCCTGATCATCAGCTACAGGAGGCAATTCCGGATCCCAAGGGGTAATTTCAATAAATTGAGCAGATACATACCCATATTGATTTTTAAAATCTATTCTATACCAAATGGTGTCTCCATTGATCGGCTGACCCTCAACTTGTTCTAATAAAAGAACCTCCTGTCCTTGGCTAATTGAACCAATTGGATCAAGATTCAGATCCGGTGTTTTACGGATATTAAGACTGGGTGCAGCAGTAACTTTAGCTTCCAGCGGAAAGTTCAGCTCAGCAACAATATCCCTGTTCAAAAAAAGGGTTAAAGGAATAATACTCAATATTAAAACAATAATTATGATTGTTTTGAGATTTTTAACATGCTCCTGAGACATAGATACTCCAAACTAATACTAGTAAAAAATATTTTAACATGTTAAAAAGTTCAAGAAAGTCTTTGTTAACGGATGTGACAGAGATTTATTCTCGCTGTAAACTCAGTGCAACAATCAATATGGTTGTAATTGATCAAGGCTTAATTCATATGACGGAAGCACATGCTGCAAGAACCAATCCAGTTCGGGAGAATTAAATTGCAAGAGTTTTTCTTTAGTAGCATTAGCAGCATCCGCAAATTCATTATTTCCTTGTTTGATTTCAGCAATGCATTTGATATATGCTGCTAAACGATCAGCCTGTTTTATTATTTTTTCCAGATATACTATTTCCCGCTTGGAATCATCCGAGCCAAAAAAGTATTTTGCATATTGTTGTTTTAATTCAGGTGTTAGTAAACTTAAAAGATAATTTTCTGCATAATGCTCTACTTCTGCATATTGTCCGCGCATTTCAGGATTAAAATATTTGACCGGTGTGGGCAAGTCACCTGTAATTATCTCACTGGCATCATGGTATAAAGCAAATAATGCAACTTGTCCCGGATCTAGCTGAGGTTTTAATTCCGGAAAATAAATTTGTCTGATCTCAGTTAAGGCATGTGCTAATAAAATCACATCAAAAGTGTGTTCTTTCAAGTTTTCTTTTTCAGTGTTTCGCATCAGTCCCCAGCGCTCAATATATTTCATGCGATGTAACATAGCAAAAAATGCAATCTGTGAATTTTCTTTCATAAAGCCACCTTTTCTTAGATTTGAAATATTTGCTCAAAACACTCTTGGGCAAAGTGATCCGTCATGCCGGCAATATAATCCGTTACTTTTCGTAAAGCAGAAGCATCCTTTTCCGGATGCTTTTCCAGATAATCAAAAAAATTACGAAACATCATATTATATTGAGCTTCACTGGCCAATTTTTCCGGATCAACGGCAAATTCTAAGAAAATTTCAAACAAGCCTTGCACAACATTTCTCACTGTATAATCATATCGTTGAATTCGATCTGAAAGATAAATATGGCGCAAATTGCTATTCAATAATTCTTCCATGGCTTGACCTTTTTCGATTGATAAGACAATCGCATCATTACCATAACTGTGTTCAATGATATCTTCGACCAAGGTATTGATAATCTCTCCGTTTGTACTGCCCAATTCAGTTTTAATACTTGCCGGCAAAGCTGAAAAACTCATCAAACCGGCCCTGGCTCCATCTTCAATATCTCGTCCTACATATGCAATTTTATCCGCCATTCTCACAATACAGCCTTCAAGTGTTGCGGGTAATTCATGGAACTTAGCGCCGGGGATAAGCTCAGCCTCAGTTTTTTCACGTTTAGGCCTCAAGACATATTCACTATATTTTTCTCCACAATGAGAAACAATACCATCCCTTACTTCAAAAGTAAGGTTTAAACCATATTGGTCAGCTTTACGTCTGGAAAGAATATCAACGACACGCAAACTGTGTAATTCATGTTGAAAGCTAAAATCAGCATTATATTTTTCCAAACACGACTGGAGTTCTTTCTCACCGGTATGACCAAAAGGCGCATGTCCAATATCATGACCTAATGAAATAGCTTCAATTAAATCTGCATTTAGATTCAAGGCTTTGCCGATTGTAGAAGCTATGTAATTGACGTAGAGAACATGTTCCATACGAGTGCAAATATGATCGTTACGGGGATTAAAGAATACTTGAGTTTTTTGTCTTAGACGTCTAAAATCTACCGAGTAAAGAATCCTGCCTACATCGCGCTCAAAAGGATTTCTTATTCTACAATCTACTTCCGGAATAATTCTTCCTTTGCTTTTCGCACTTAATGTAGCGTATTTATTCAGATAATCAGCTTCTCTTTGTTGTTTTATTTTGCTCGGAATAATGTGCATAAGCTTTCCCCACAATAAATTGCTAATCTATTTTCTCTAATGGTGCAGAACTAGCCATCATCCTTTTAATCTGACCGGAGAAATTCATAGTCAGAATTGCATCACTAGCCACAAAGTCAATTCTTTCGACAATACCTGTCCCAAACTTATTATGATTCAAGGATTGTCCGGTTTTTATAGAACTTATATCTAATTGATTTTTTTGTTTTAAATTTGTTTCCGGTTTGTTGCGCAAACCGAATGAGCCGAGAATCTTTGACTTGCTGCCCGGACCTGAACTTGAATATTTTCTTTGGTCGGGAATTGAACTTGGACCGTTTTTACCTCCGAAAACTCTTACACCTGAATCATGACTTAGATTTGAGTGTCTGCTACCGCCAATTTCAACAATATATTGATCAGGTATTTCTGATAAAAATCTGGATACTATATTATATTTTGTTTGACCGTAAAGCAGCCTTGATTGAGTTGCAGTCAGGTGTAGATACCGTTTAGCTCTGGTTATTCCGACGTAAGCAAGACGTCGTTCCTCTTCCATTTCATGTGGTGAATTAAAGGATCGGTAACCAGGGAAAACACTCTCCTCCATCCCAACAATAAAAACAGCATCAAATTCCAAACCTTTAGCACTATGGATAGCCATCAAGCGAACCGTATTTTCTGCTTCGGATTGATCTAAATC
The DNA here is from genome assembly GCA_012522435.1 of Clostridiaceae bacterium. Classification (GTDB taxonomy): domain Bacteria; phylum Bacillota; class Clostridia; order Saccharofermentanales; family DTU023; genus UBA5436. The sequence goes on from JAAYKK010000078.1 coordinate 26,474, forward strand.
TGAAAACAAAGCAGTCTGCTCTAAAAAACCCCCGGTCAAGGTAGTTAAACTCAGGTCTTCATCATAGATGTCTTGTGCGTCTTGAGCCAACTCGGGAACTTCAGCTTGATCCAAATTTTCATCCAGTAACTTAAACTGCTCGATTTCGTATTTGATTCTTTCTGTATACTCGATACTATCCGACAATATTTCTTTTAAGTTTTCAATTCTATTCAAAGCTTGTTCAGAACCATCATCTTTTTGTTCAACCAAATCCTGAAGCAAACCACTTCTTTCTTGAATCTCCCGAGCAAATTCCGGAAAACTCAGGTTGTTATCCAACATCATTTGTCTTAATTCAGCAATAATGCCGACAAACTCTCGAATTGAATTTGTTGCCCGAGATAATTCCGGGAACTGATCTGCATTTACCAATACTTGCATTAAAGGAATACCTTCACGCCCCGCAATATTGCGTAAACGCTCTACTGTCAGATCGCCTATTCCTCGTTTAGGCACGTTAATAATCCTGATAATAGCTAGTTCATCAGTATCCGAAAAAATGACCCTCATATAAGCCAGAAAATCACGAATTTCTTTGCGATCGTAAAAACGCAAACCGCCATAAATATTGTATTTGATACCCTGCTCTCGCAAAGCAAATTCCAAATTACGGGAAAGTGCATTTACTCTATATAAAATACCTATATCACCCGCCAAAATGGAATCAGTTCTGCGTTCTGTCAAACGTTTAATTTCAGAAGCTACATAGCGGGCTTCCTCATATTGATTGTCCGCCAAATAAAAACTGATCGGATCTCCCGTAACTTCCTCAGTCCACAAACGTTTATCGGTTCTACCGTCATTCTGCTTAATCACAGCATTAGCTGCGCCCAGAATCGTTTTGGTAGAACGATAATTTTGCTCTAATTTGATTACTTTACTACGTTTAAAATCTTTCTCAAAATTGAAAATGTTTTCAATATTGGCGCCACGAAAACTATAGATCGACTGATCATCATCCCCGACGACACAGATGTTTTTATGTTTTGCGGAGAGTAACTTAACAATCAAATACTGAACGTGGTTGGTATCCTGATACTCGTCCACCAATATATGTTTGAACCTTGTTTGATAAGCATCCAAGACATCTTGATTGTTTTGTAACAACTTCACCGCATTGACCAAAATATCGTCGAAGTCCATACTGTTTCCGCGTTTCAAAGCAAGTTGATAATTACGGTATACCTCTGCAACTTGTTTGCGTAAATTATCATATTCCGCATCATTGGCCAGATCTTCACAACTTAGCATGCGGTTTTTGGCAGAACTTATTTTGTTTTGTACTGTACGAACATTTAGCAGGTCATCATCTATTTTTAACTCAGCTAATATTTCTTTCAACAAACGTTGCTGATCATCAATATCCAGAATTGTAAAGTTGGTTTCAAAACCGATCCGCTCTGCGTGCTGTCTCAAGATACGCAACATCATTGAATGAAATGTTCCGATCCAAATGCCACGACTACTGAAACCCAGCATTTTCTCTACTCTTTCTTTCATTTCGTTGGCTGCTTTATTGGTAAATGTGATTGCCAAAATTTCACTTGGCCAAATACCACAACATTTAACTAAATAAGAAATCCTATGTGTAATAACTCTAGTTTTTCCTGAACCTGCTCCAGCTAAAATTAACAAAGGACCATTTTTATGTAAAACCGCTTCTTTTTGAATAGGATTAAGGCCTTCGACCAACATGTCTTTTAGCTCCTGCTCATTCAAAGCATTATCTTCTAAATTTCTCTTCTGCATGTAGACTCCGTTCAATAATATTCAATTGATATTTTAGCATAAGTTCCGGTTCAAAACTGTGCCGAACAAGATCTGTTCTCTTTAAAATCAAAATCGCCTACTCGAGGCGATTTTGAAATGAGATTAATTTATTTATATATTTTTTAATAATTAAGATTAATATTCAAACTCTATCCAGCCATAATCGGCATCACGTTGTCTTTTATAGACTATGTTGACCATGCCTGTATCAGCATTTAAAAAAGCAAAGAAGTCATGACCTAACATTTCCATTTGTAAAGTCGCTTCATCAGCATCCATTGGCAAAATTTGAAATGATTTGTGACGGGAAATGCTGGACTGCTCTTCATCATCAATCTCAGGTTCAAATGCAACATCAGTTAAATATTGTTTCATATAACCAAATTGCTTGCGTTGACGTTTCATTCTGGTCTTATGCTTGCGGATCTGACCTTCCATAATGTCAACCGCAATTTGCATAGCTGAAAGTGCGTCCGGTGCTATAGCCTCTGCCCGATAATAATGACGATCAATATTCATAGTGATCTCTACTTTTAATTGTTCTTGAACAGGTTGTAACTTAACCTCGGCTGTTGTTCTGTCATCAAAGTAACGATGGAACTTATCCAGCCTATTTTCGATCATTTCTTGTAATTGATCCGTAATTTTTACACCTTGTCCTACAATATTGATTTTCATTCTATATACTCCCTTCTGCTTTCTGCGGATGCAGAAAAAAAGTTACTAACTTTTAGCAGTTTTTACATGTATATTATATACAAAATAACTTGTCTGACAAAGGTATTTATTTGTCTATTTATCTAATTCAGATTCTAATTCAGGATTTAAGAATCCACAAACCTCAGGATTACAAGAAAAACAGCTTTGAGTACAAGAAAAATTCAAAATCTCTTCTTTACTGGGAAAAGTATGAGGTTCAATTTCTTCTACCTCTGCCAAAAGCTTTTCAAAACTGATCGTATCAAGACTTTCAAACCAATTAGAAAATTCAGTTTGAGTCGGTAATTCAGAAATTTTAACAATCTCATTATTTAAAACAGTAATAGGAAATGCAACATCTCCCAGTTCACCCATTTTCTTAAAGACTAAAGAATCCGTAAGAAATCTTCCGGGTGAATCCTGAAAACTAATCATTTCAAAAGGCAAATCATCGCGCTTCGCTATAGCCGCATAATTGAGATATGCGGAATAACACTCCTGATCTTTTTCAGGTATGAAAAATGGAATTGTATAATATATTTTCAAATTTTTCATACTATTAACCCTAACTTCATATTTCTTGATTGTGTCTATTAAACTACAGCAATTTACAAAAAACAACTGTAACAAGTAATACAGGGGAGTTGGGAAACAGAAATTTGTCTTCATCGTATATCTCTGAATATTGAAAACTGTTTCTTATACTATTAATAGATCGATCATTTTGCTAAAATTAACCTATACTGGATTCTCGATATTAAATTGCCACATAATCAGATAGGTGTGAAAAATGGAATATATTAAACTAAATAATAAAATTGAAATGCCATTGGTCGGTTTGGGAGTATTCAGAATTGAAGATGACCAAATGGATCAAGTCATTAAATCAGCTTATGAAGCAGGTTACCGTCATTTTGACACAGCGCAAATGTATCACAATGAAGCAAGCCTGGGTAAAGCATGCAAGCAATTAGGTATAAGGCGTGAAGAGCTCTTGTTTACAACAAAAATTGATAATCAAAATCAAGGCTATGAAAAAACTTTGAAATCCTTCACAGAATCTTGCAAAAAACTACAGGTGGATTATGTTGATCAATTATTGATTCATTGGCCGGGTCAAGATGCAAAACGTACAGCAGAAACCTGGAAAGCTTTTGAAAAGCTTTATGAAGAAGGCTTGGTCAGAATAATCGGCTTGAGTAATTTCACCTTAAAACATATCTCTATTCTTGAAAAATCCGGAAATATTATGCCTATGACTAATCAGATTGAACGCAATCCTTTTGTTACGCAATTAGAATTGATACCGGCATTACAAGCAAAAAACATTGCACCAATTGCCTGGGCACCATTGAGACGTGGTAACTGTCTCAATGAAACAATTATCAAAATAGCTGAAAAACATCAAAAAACTCCGGCACAAGTATTGTTACGTTGGAATATTGAAAGTGAGGTCATGGTAATTCCTTGCTCAAAAAATCCGATCAGACAATTGGAAAATCTTGAATTATTTGATTTCAAACTCGCAGACTCTGAGATTGACGCTATCAACAAACTCCATACCGGTGAAAGAACATCCTTTGATCCTAATACTTATGATTTTTAATAATCTTTAATTCTTTCACTATTCAACAAAATTTTATTGAATACAATAAAAAAACAAACAATTAAAAAGTTGCCCTGATCAATTTAATGATCAGGGCAACTTTTATAATTGATATATTTAATTGCTAGGAATTAAATTATAGATTTCCGTCTACTTCTGCCATATGAACTAAAAGATCAACTGTACGGTTTGAGTAACCCCACTCATTATCATACCATGAAACAACTTTAAAGAAGCGTTTTTCGCCTGGTAAATTGTTTTGCAGCGTAGCTAGTGAATCATAGATTGATGAACGAGTATCATGGATAAAGTCTGTTGAAACAACTTCTTCATCACAATAACCTAAAATATCTTTTAGATATGTTTCGGAAGCTTTTTTCATCACTTGATCAATCTCTTCAATTGAAGTATCACGTTTTGCTGTGAAAGTTAAATCAACAACTGAAACTGTCGGAGTAGGAACGCGGAAGCTCATACCGGTCATAATTCCGTCTACTTCAGGAATTACTTGACCAACAGCTTTTGCAGCACCTGTGGTTGAAGGAATAATATTAATAGCTGCAGCACGTCCGCCACGCCAGTCTTTTTTCGAAGGACCATCAACTACTTTTTGTGTAGCTGTATATGAGTGAATTGTAGACATCAAGCCTTTTTCAATACCGATACCTTCTTCAAGAATAACTTTAACAACCGGAGCTAAGCAGTTTGTTGTGCAAGAAGCATTAGATACGAGATCATGTTCTTCTGTTGAGTATTCATCTTCGTTTACACCAACAACCATTAATTTAACTTCGCCTTTACCCGGAGCTGAAATAATAACTTTCTTGGCACCTGCTTCTAAATGGCCTTTAGCTTGGTCTGAGTGTGTGAAAAGACCCGTTGATTCGATAACATAGTCTACTCCCAGCTCTCCCCAAGGTAATCCGCTCGGCTCTCTTGAAGCCATAATGCATTTTGTTTTGTTTGTGCCGTTTACGATAATAATATCGTCTTCTTCTAAGCTTGAATCTGATTTTTCAGTAGCTAATTCATGTTGGAATTTGCCTTGAACTGAATCGTATTTCAATTGGTAAGCAAAATATTTTGCATCCGTACTAACATCAGCAACAGCTACGATATCAATTTTGTCACCTAGTAAACCTTGATCACATATAGCTTGGAAAACCATACGTCCTATACGTCCAAATCCATTTATACCTACTTTTATTGCCATTAAATATTCCTCCTATTTTCTACATAAAAAATATATTATTTATATTTTATTAGTAACCATAATTCTACTTTATTATGGTTACTATTTCAAATTTAACCAACGATTGAACTTAACAATCAATTTCTCAACAACAATAATTATACTTTTAAGACAGGTTTTCGAGCAGCTTTTGTTTCATCAGGCCTTGTAATTGGCATATCGTGTGGAGCATCTTTCAGTAATTGCGAGTACTCCGCAGCTTCTTCAGCTATCTCATTAAAAGCATTAGCCAAGCCTTCCAAGCCTTCTAAAGTTTCCGTATCAGTAGGTTCAACCATCATAGCTTCAGGAACAATTAAGGGGAAGTAGACAGTAGGCGGATGAAATCCTTTATCTATTAGGCGTTTAGCAACATCTGTTGTAGTTACACCGTATTGCTCTTTTAGCATTTTGGAAGTAATAATAAATTCATGCATAGCAGGTTCAGAATACGGTACATGATATGAATTTCGAACTCGCTCTAATAAATAATTGGCATTTGCTACCGCTGCCTCTGAGACTTCTGCTAAACCTTCTGCTCCATAAGCCAAAATGTAGGCATATGTTTTAACATAGACAGCAAATGATCCGATAAATGCCCTTACTTTCCCGATTGATTGCGGGCGGTCATAGTCGAGATCATAGTTAGGTTCGGTATTATTGTTCTTTACGATCACAGGTTTAGGTAAAAAAGGTTCAAGAATCTTTTTTATTCCGACCGGCCCTGCACCCGGACCTCCACCACCATGCGGTGTACCGAATGTTTTATGGACATTTAGATGTACAACATCAAAGCCCATATCCCCGGGTCTTGTCTGCATCAAAATTGCATTAGCATTTGCCCCGTCATAATAACATAAGCCTCCGGCTCGATGAACCAAGTCGGTCATCTCAGCAACTTCTTTTTCAAAAAGTCCCAACGTATTAGGATTGGTTAACATAATTCCTGCAACTTGATCGTCTAATTTGGATATTAAATCATCTACATCTACCAAACCATGTTCATTTGATTTTATCTCTCTGATCTCAAATTCTGCCATTGCTGCAGATGCCGGATTTGTACCATGGGCTGAATCCGGAATTAACATGACTTTACGTTCAAAATTACCGTTTGCCTCATGGTATGCTTTGATCATCATAATACCTGTTAATTCACCGTGTGCACCGGCTGAAGGCTGAAATGTAAAATAGTCCATCCCGAAAATTGCATTCAATTTTTGTTCAAGATTATATAAAAGTGCCAAATTTCCTTGTACGGTTTCCACCGGTTGTAAAGGATGTGTGTTCTGAAAACCCGGCAACCCAGCTACATTTTCATTTATTTTGGGATTATATTTCATAGTACATGATCCTAATGGATAGGGTCCATTTTCTACACCGAAGTTTCTGGAAGACATATTGGTATAATGACGCAATACCTGAATCTCGGACAAATCAGGAATATCCAAGTCTTGATCACGCAAGGTATTTTCACCATAATAATTTTGGAAATTCGGTTTGACCACATCACATTTTTTCAAAAAACGTTTATTGTCTGCACCGGTTTGAGGCAAGTCAAAAATTAAATTAAGTTTATGTTTCATGCTAACCTCCATATATCTCCGGATCACTTAACAAGTGAACCACCAAAGATACAAAATCATCAATCGATTTTTTCGATTTTTTCTCAGTCACTGCCAGCAACCAAATATCTTTAGTTAAAACCAAACCGCCGATAACTCTATTCTCCAACAATTTAGCATTCAATAAATTGAGGTCAAGATTATCTTTTGTTTTTATCGCAAATTCTCGGAAAAAAGGTCCACTATATACAGGGTCAAAATATCCTGTTTTGATAAGTTCTGTGTACAAGTAGATTGCTTTAGCTGCACTTTGTTCTGCTACTTCTCTTAAACCGGTACGCCCGTTTAAAGCAAGATAAATCGTGGCTGAAGTTGCGAGTAATGCTTGATTTGTGCAAATATTGGATGTTGCTTTTTCACGTCTGATATGCTGTTCTCTTGCCTGTATAGTCAAGACATAAGCAGTTTTTCCTTCAGTATCTGTTGTTTGTCCTGCTATTCTGCCCGGCATCTTTCGCATCAGTTTTTGATTAGCAGCCAAAAATCCTACAGCAGGTCCTCCGAAGTTTAAAGGAATTCCCAATGGTTGAGCTTCACCTGATGCAATATCTACTCCATACTCCCCCGGAGATTTGAACATTGCAAGGCTGATTAAATCGCAAGATACTGCAGATAAAGCATTATTACTTTTGGCTTCTGTTACCAGTTCTGACATATCTTCAATCAAGCCGAAAAAGTTGGGACTCTGAATCATAAATGCAGCATAATCATCCCCTGTAGGATATGTTCCGGCAGCAGTTCCTTGTTCATTCAAGCTGCCAACTTCAACCTCAAGACCACCTGCATGGAAATAAGTCTTGATGGTTTTCAGATATTCCGGATTTATTCCTTCTGAAACCCAGACTTTCTCTTTCCTGGTTTGACGACAAGCCAACAACAATGCCTCCGCGGCAGCTGATGCGCCATCATACATCGAAGAATTGGATACATCAAGGCCGGTCAACCGACAAATATAACTTTGCCATTCAAAAATTGCTTGCAAAGTCCCTTGAGATATTTCAGCCTGATATGGTGTATATGAAGTTAAGAACTCCTGTCTATTAATTAAGTGATTAATTGCAGCAGGAGAATAATGATCATAATACCCTGCTCCCAAATAAGAATCATATTGATCAACTCTTTGATTACGTTCTGCTAACTTAGTCAGTTGCTCAAGTATTTCCTGCTCACTTAAGCCGTCACTTTGCAACTCAACAAATTCTTGTTTTTCTAGTTTTATCTCGTCCGGAATTGCATTAAACAAATTCTCTAGTTTTAGTCCGACAGATTCAAGAAGTTCAGCTCGTTTTTCCTTGCTTATAGGTACATAGCCACTCATTTCATTCCCCCACCATAAAAAATCAAGCTCGAAATAATACGAAATTATTCTATCGACGCTTGATATGCTTCTGCATCCATCAATTCTTTTATTTGATTCTGATTGGAAATTTTTATTTTTATTATCCAAGCGGCATAGGCGTCCGAATTAATTAATTCAGGTTGATCTGTCAGTTCTTGATTGAATTCAAGAATTTCACCATCTACAGGCAGATAAAGATCCGAAGCAACTTTTACAGATTCAATACTTCCGAAAATATCACCCTTAACCAGCTCTTCACCTTCAGGCTCAGCTTCTACATAGACGATATCACCCAATTCTTCTTGGGCATAATCTGTAATACCGACAGTTGCAGTATCTCCATCAATCATGATCCATTCATGTGTTTCTACATAATAACGATCTGTTTTTAATTCAGCCATTTATTACCTCCTAAATTATATAAACGGTGTTTTTGTGACTTTATAAGTATGTGTTTTTCGTCTAATTTCTATTTCAAGCTCAGACAAATCTTCCGGTAGATCATTTGAAACCAAAGCAAATGCAATCCCTTTGTTGAGTGTTGGTGAAAAACTCCCGGAAGTTACATGGCCAACTTTTTTATTCTGATAATAAACCGGATAATCGGCACGCGGAATAGACCTATCTTCGGAAATTAAAGCCAAACTACGTCTATCTTGCTTCCCTTGCATTGATTTACCAATAAAATCTCGATCAAATTCAACAAAGCGTCCTAAGCCGGCCTCCAAAGGATTAATTTCAGCACTAATTTCGTGTCCGTAAAGCGGTAAGCCCGCTTCCAGTCTTAATGCGTCCCGTGCTCCCAAACCGCAAGGGGGCACCTCCTGCTCTATTAAGCTTTGCCAAAGTTCTTTTGTTTTTTCAATCGGTAAATATACCTCATATCCGTCTTCACCGGTATATCCGGTACGAGAGACTACGACAAGCTGATCATTGAACAAATAATTAACTTGTCTAAATCTTTTCAATTCTCGCAGATCTTGCTCAATATTTTGGTCAGGATAAACTTCAGCCAATGCATTGAGTACAGGTTCCAAACTGTCTTTTCCTTGGACAGCAATCAGCCCAAATAAATCTGTTTCATTAATTAATTGAATGTCATTCTGTGCTTTGTAAGTTGTCAAGCATTTTTCAAGATATGCGAAATCTTTATCAGTATTTGCCGCATTGACCACTAACCAATAATTTTCGGGTCCCAGTTGATAGACCATCAGATCGTCAACAACTCCCCCATCCTCATAACAAAGAAAAGCGTAATTGGTTAATTGCGGGTTCTTATTACTTATCCTACGCGATAATACATAATCTAAGAATTCACCGGCCCCTTGACCTTTTACCCTTATCTCTCCCATATGAGAAACATCAAACATACCGAGCGATTTACGCACTGCCAAGGTTTCAGATTTTATTCCTGAATATTGCACCGGCATCTCCCAACCTGCAAAATCAACCATTTTTGCTTTTAGAGCAAGATGATTCTCGTAAAGTACTGTCCTCTTCATTTTTCTCTCTTTCTCAGTTGAATTGCTTCAAATATCGACAAATTATGAATGAAATTAGATGTTAAAAGATTATCATTATTGGGTATGGTTTGCAATGAAACGATTTCTCTGGGATTGGCCAAAAACAATTAGCAATATTCTAAGTATTAATAAAAATTAATAGAATTCTGATAATAATTAATTAAATCATAAATCTTTTGTGTTGTTCGTTGTTACCAACACAAAGTATAATACTCATATATTAAGCGAGGTACAAAAAATGACATCAGGATCTGCCTTAGAATCTCAAACTAATCTGAAATCCTCTATTCAAGATTCAAATAAAATTACTAATCATAATGATCCGGTAATCCAAGCAAAAGATTTAAAGAAGGTATATTTAGTTGGTAAACAGCCTGTATTTGCCTTGAACGGAGTTTCCTTTGAAATAGAGCGTGGTGAATTCTGTGCAATTGTCGGTACTTCAGGTTCCGGGAAATCTACCTTACTGAATCTCTTAGCAGGACTTGAGCCTCCCAGCAAAGGAAATATAATAATCAATCAGAAATCCATCATCGGACTCTCGGAGAATAAATTAGTTAATTTTCGTCGAGATCATGTCGGTTTTATTTTCCAATCTTTTAATTTAATTCCAAATATGTCAGCTTGGGAAAATGTTGCACTGCCCTTAATTTTTCGAGGTACACCTGTAGCCGAACGGAAAAAAATTGCTATTAAAATGTTGGATCAACTAGGTCTCAAGACACATATTTATCATAAACCAAATGAATTATCAGGTGGTCAACAACAAAGAGTCGGTATTGCAAGAGCTCTGGTAGTAAATCCGGCTATTGTTTTTGCTGATGAACCAACCGGAAATCTGGATTCTGTCACCAGTTCAGAAATAATGCTCTTAATGCAACAAATATCTAAAGACAATAATCAAACATTAATAATGGTTACCCATGACGATTATTTAGCCCAATATGCGGATCGTATTTTCCGCATATCAGACGGAAAAATCATAGGCATAGAAAAGGGATCACAAAATGAACAATAATTTAAAAAATGTATGCTCAAAACAATTCGCTCACAAATTTAATAAACTTGGTTTGAAAATAGCTGTTCTATTGCTTTTGTTCAGTATCTTAAGCTTTACTTTCAATCAATTCGTTTATGCTGTTGAAGACACTGAAAAACCTTCTGAATCAGTATCAGAGACTACAGAAGATTTGGATCCGGTTTCTACAGAAACTGACCCACCTCAAACTGATCCGGCACCTACTACACAACCGGAAGTTACTACCACTCCCTCATCAGCCCCATCTAACGGCAATGGAGAAAAACCTCCGGCGGGAGAACCTTATGTATTATTAGGTGAAAATTCTATTATTACAGGAAATATCGGTCAAACTATAAAATTAAGCTTACCTTTGGTAAATCTCGGAACCGGTGCTGCTGTCGGTATAAATGCAATGCCTGTGCTTGCTAGCGAAGGAGATCAATTCCCATTCGAAATAGAGAAATCTCAATACATTGCATCTCTTAGCAATAATTTAGAACCAATTAAACAACTGAATCAAATTAAAGCAAATACCCAAGTGCTGGATTTTGGTAATTTTCAGATCAGAGAAAATCTGAATTCCGGTTATTATAGAATAACTTTTAAAATAAATTATCGCTCTGTTGACAGTGGGTCCAGCGAACAAATAGAACGTTATCTTTTTATCAAAGTTATTAACCCCGATCAAGGTACTAGCGGAATTACTGAGCCTACTCCGGACCCCGGAAACAGTTTCGATCCCGATGGACTCTCAGGTTTTGGCGACTATAGTTCTGGAGCAGCTAACGGCTTGACGGATGAGAATAAATCAATACCCAGATTATTATGTACAGGATTTACTACTAATCCGGAAAAAGTTTTTGGTGGTAACAATTTTATTATTAAATTAAAGATAAAAAATACCTCAAAAGAATTAGGTGTGAAAAATGTCAAACTTACTCTGAGCAGTCTGAGCGATGCTACACCTGTATTTATGCCGGTTTCAGGTGCTTCAACAATTTTCATCGAAAAAATTGAAAAAGATACCGAAGCAGAAGTTGAAGTAAAGCTAAAAAGTAATGCTACCATCGAACAAAAAGCTTATCCTTTAGATCTTAAATTTGAATATGAAGATTCTAAGGGCAATCCTTTCACAGCTGAGGAAGTCATTTCCATAATGGTTTTCCAAGAATTGCGTTTTGATCTCGGTAAAATGCAAATCATGCCCGACTCAATTGAAGTAGGCAGTGAAGCTAATGTTATGTTCAGTGTCTTCAATAAAGGTAAAGCAACACTTTATAATCTCTCAATTGTTTTACCAAAAGATGGAGTCATTGAAGATAATGAGATTTTTGTCGGTAATCTTGAATCCGGTAATTCAAAAGATGTTGATTTCATGATCAAAGCGTTAAAAGCAAATCCAAGTGATCCCATCCCTTTTAAAATTTCTTTTGAAGATGCCGAAGGAAATGTAACCTCAATAGATAAAGAAATCAGCCTGGTAATCAATGAAGAAAATTCGAACGATTTTGGTGATCCCTTCGGACCTGATATGGAAGATTTTCCAAACATGGAAGAAAATGGCCAAACAAAAGGTTTCCCTTGGTGGGGCTGGTTGGCAATGGGCTTAGGAGGCATTATCTTAACCGTAGTTATCGTGAAAATAATGAAATCGCAAAAATTAAAAAAAGAACAGGCGGAAATAGATGAAATGGTATGATCTGCTCAGCCTTAGTTTAACTAATTTATGGCGTAGAAAATTACGTTCTATCCTGACTTTACTTGGCGTATTAATAGGTACTGCTTCAATTGTCACAATGCTCTCAATTGCACTTGGACAAAGTAAAGCTATGATGGATATGATTAGTCAGTCTACTGATCTAACCACCATAAAGGTAACGTCCAATCAGGATCATGGTATGCCTATGCCAACTGGTTCCGGTCAAAACGACCCCAAAAAAACAAAAATCAATAAAGCTACTATTGAGCAACTCAAACAGATTCCTAATGTAAAGTATGTTTCACCGATTTTATCAATTCAGATTATGATTCAACAAGGATCCTATCAAAGTGGCTTTTCTCTGGAAGGTATGACTGCAGAAGCCATAACTAACAAAAACATTCATATTACCAAAGGCAAAATGCCTGATTTCTCCAAAAAACAAGAACAGTTGCCCCTTATTATCGGCAGGGACATTATTAATAACTTTCACAATCCCAATTCACAAATGTGGGAACCTGCCGAAGTAGATTTGATCAACAAAAGCGGTTTCGCCATATTTGATGTCGATGCATATTATAGTTCCAATGATAATGCAGAAGTGGCAAAACCTAAAAAATATATCTTAAAAGCTGATGGAATCATTGGTACAGAAAATGAGAATTCCTGGTCACCCGATCTTTATTCGGCATTCACTGAAATTGGTCAACTGGAAGATTTCTTAAGTCAATCATTCAGAGGAAAAGCGTGGCCCGGACAACCGGCTACAAAATCCGGTAAACCCATGGGTGAGATAATCTATAATAGTGCAATAATCGGTACAAATGATTTGGAACATACCAAAGAAATAATGCAACAAGTACGTGATATGGGCTTTATGGTTGAATCAAATGTAGAATTTATAGATTCAATGCGCCAACAATCTGCCACTCAACAGATGGTTCTCGGTGGTATTGGCGGAATCTCACTATTCGTAGCAGCGATCGGAATAGCCAATACCATGATGATGTCTGTTTATGAAAGAACCAGAGAAATTGGTATCTTTAAAGTTTTAGGTTGCAGCTTGACCAGTATCAGAAACATCTTTTTATCTGAAGCTTGTCTGATAGGTTTGTTCGGAGGTGTTTTAGGCATTATGTTAAGTTTTCTGGTATCTTTTTTGATCAATCAGGCATCAGGAGAATCGATGATGGCTTTAGGTATTTACGGAATGGAAGGAAGTTCTATTTCGATCATTCCACCCTGGTTAATTTTCGGAGCTATCTTATTCGCTATGATCATCGGAATGCTGGCAGGAATCCTCCCGGCACGTAGAGCGATGAAACTATCTGCTCTTGAAGCAATTCGCAATCAATAATATAAACATATCACCCTTTTGGGTGATGTATTCGGGTCCTCTTCTTAATATCATAATAATAGAATGAATGAGTTCTATTATATAAGGAGGGGATTTTTAATGACGAAAAAAGTATTAAAAATTAGCATAACCATTATTCTAATTTTTAGTTTAACCAGTTGTAGCTTTTTCAAAGATTTTCTCAATCGCGATAAATCCAAAGAAATTGAAAAAAGTGAAATAGCCGAAGAAATTGAAAAAAGCGAAATTGCCGATGAAACAGATGAAAACATTGATATAAATAAGCAGAGACGCATGAATGTCAAGCCTGAAGATGTCGAATGGGAAATGGATACTGTTAGTCAAAATTATCTAATTGCCCTTAATGCTTTTTTGCCGAAAAAGAAACAAATATTGTACCGATTGAAAATGATCCAGTTTCGCTCACCGCCCAAGCAGACCTCCCGGAAGATAAAGTTCTCGAATACTGGCTGCTTAACGGTGAAAAACAAGATTCTCAAGAAACAGACTATCCTGTCGAAGCATCTGAAATGACTGTCATTGAAAGTGTACAAAGACAAAATAAACAAGTCGCAACTTTCGGTGCCGAAATGTATTTTCTAAATGAAAAAGGTGAACCGAAAGGTGATCCGTTCTCATTTTTCGATTTTGAAAAACCTTATCAAAATCCTGTCACCGAAGAAAAATTGGACGGCGGTAAAATAACCGTACATGTCAAAGCTATTGAACCTCCACAACCTGAACCACCTGAAGATAAAGATGAAGAACCGGAAAAAATCGAGTATGTGATCGATCATTGGCTCTTTAACGGAATACCTTATTACTTCAGCTCCACTGTTAAATCATTCACTGTAACAGGTTTGGACTATTCACTGACCTATGAAGCAGTCTGGAGAGACAAAAACGAACCCGCATACCCACTGCCGGAGATTCTGAAAGTAGATCCTGACGCAGTTGAAGAACCCGAAGAAGAAATAACTCTAGACATAGATAAAGTTTCCAATACTGGATATTTTGCAATAGTTTTCAACGGATCTTTTAAAGGTACTGACCTGACTCAAATTCCGCTTAACAAAACTATGGATTTAACTGTAAAAGCCAATGTCCCGGAAAAGAAAGCTGTAGATTACTGGCTCTTTAACGGTCTAGATCTCTATACTGAAGAAGATACAATAGATATCGAAGCCACTGAAATGACAATCATTGAACCTCTGTTCAGAGATCGCAAAGAAGTAAAATCTATTCAATCCTACATGAAGTTTTTTGATAAAGATGGCAAGCCGGCAGGAACAAAATTTGACAAGTTTGATTTTGAAGACGACTACAAAAATCCTAATACTGATGAAATTTACAATGGAAAATACACCACAGTTAACGTTGAAGCCGATATCCCGGAAAAGAAAGTCCTCTCGCATTGGAAGATTAATGAAGTTGCCTATTCTTTTGCTGTACCATACTTTAACGTTTACAATCTTGACGAATCAACTATTTATGAAGCTGTTCTCGCAGATGAAAATAAAGACGAAGAAACCACAACAACTACTACTACTGCTGTTCCAGTTATAGAATATCCTACCTATAGTATTGTTACACCTCCTATAACAAACGCTACTACTACTCCTACAACCACAGAAAAACCCATCTACGGTATCATCACCCCTCCCGATGAAGATTATCCACCGCCAACTCCCGCACCTATGCCTACACCTACACCTACTACCATACCTCCTCATCCAACTCCTGCACCAACACCTGCACCAACACCTACCACCACTTCAGGAGAAACAGGAACAACCACAACTGAGCCACCATGGGCATCTGGAACTATTAATTAATTAGATACAACAATAACCTCATTATTTTTCACCTAACTTAACGAAGAATAAGCAATACAAGATACTAACAACTTGTATTGCTTTTTTTATCTATTGATTTTTGTTCTTTTTAGTGGGTATGAGAAGTCGATCAATTCGCTCTCATGGAACAAAAATGCAAGAGATCCAAATCTAATTTCGGAAAATTTGAAATTCTGCTACAAATATGCTCAAATCAGACCTCTAGGCAGCAAAAACAAAAGAGATCCAAATCGAATTTTGGTTCTCTTAAGATTTTGCTACGAATAAAAGTAATTAATAATCACTGATGTTTATAAACGAAATGTTGATCAGTATGATCCTGACGGTAATTCTGGAGGAATCTACCCAGCCTGCCAACTGCTTCTTCCAAGACATCAATTTCAGGCAAAAATACAATTCGGAAATGATCCGGATTTGGCCAGTGAAAGCCTCCGCCCCTAACCAATAAAACCTGTTCTTCTCTTAAAAAATCAAAGACAAATCTTTCATCGCTCGTGATGCCAAAACGTTCAACATCCAATTTAGGAAATACATAAAAAGCTGCTTGAGGACGAACATAGGATAGTCCTTCTATTTTATCGAGTGCTTTACATACAGCTTCCCTTTGTTCATAGACTCTTCCGCCGGGACTCATCATAGCTTTAGTTTTCTCCGAAGATGCTAATGCAGCCGGTACAGTATATTGTGCTTGTACGTTTGAACAAAGACGCATTGAGGATAACATGTTCAAGCCTTCAACATAGCTGCGTACCGCAACTTTAGGACCTGATAAACACATCCAGCCGATTCGAAATCCGGCAATTAAATGTGATTTGGATAAACCATTCAAGGTAATGCAAAATAAATCGGGTGCTAAAGATGCTATTGAAGTAAACTTAACATCGTCCATTACCAGACGATCATAAATTTCATCGGCAAAAATGATCAATTGATGTTCGCGAGCCAAGCTAACAATTTCTTGTAGAATTTCTTGAGAATAAACTACCCCGGTAGGATTGTTAGGATTGATTACGACAATAGCCTTGGTTTTATCATTAATCTTAGATCTCAGATCAGCCAGATCCGGCTGCCAATTTGCTTTTTCATCACAAAGATAATGGCGAACTGTTCCCCCGGCTAAAGTTGCCATAGCAGTCCAGAGCGGATAGTCAGGAGCCGGAATTAAGATTTCATCACCATCATCCAAAAGTCCTTGCATACAAATCTGAATTAATTCAGAGACACCGTTTCCGGTATATATGTCGTCGGGTGTGACACCTTCTATACCCATCTTTAAATGATAATCAGCAATTGCTACTCTTGTTTCATAAACTCCTCTGGAATCAGAATAGCCTTGAGCTTTGCGTAAATTATCCGAAACACTGTCAATAACCTCTTGCGGAGCATTGAATCCGAAAGGTCCCGGATTGCCGATATTTAATTTTAAAATTTCTATACCTTCATTTTCCATACGTGTAGCTTCATCAAGTGCCGGTCCTCTGACATCATAAGCTACATTAAACAGTTTTGAAGATTTTTGAAAAGTTCTCATATAAAAAACCTCCTCTAAAATAAAAAAACGCCTAAACAGAAATGATTCTGTTTAGGGCGAACATAGTCCGTGTTACCACCTAATTTCGATCTTCCTCACAGTCGATCGCACTCAGCAGGTATATTTTACCTTGATCCTATCTCGTTAGGATATACGGCAGATCTTACTTAGTTGTTTCCTGTTCGGTCCGCGGCTCAAAGGGGGCTTGTTCATGACCGCTTTCATTGTTTGATGAAGTTAGCGGGCTTCAGAACTTCTTCCTTCTCACAGCCTCTAAAATTAAATTATAAACTGAACTATAGCAAATTGTTTTATTATTTGCAAACAAAAAAATATTACATTATGGTTAACTTCCAGCTCATGAAAAAGTCTATTTTCGTCCACGAATTTTATTAAAAATTCTCGGATAGTTAAGTTATTTAGATGTTTCAGTAACAGTTGGGCTAAGATAGTTGTGTTGCTCGGAATTATGATCGCGCTCAGCTATGATTTGCCTTTTTAAAATTATCTCCAACGTATCACTGTCCTGTTCAACCAAAGTTAACTCACTTTGACCGAGCGGCTCACCAAGTCCTTGATCATTAAAGTAAATTTCCAGATATAAATTAACTTTTGCCAGTTCAGAATCAGTGATAAGACTTTGTTTGTGATCATTATTCTCTAAAAATAAAGTTCGTAAATAGTCGTCAAATTCTGGACTATCTACCTTAATCTGCGGCTCATATTGCTCTAAATATGCTTGGGTTGCTTTTCTAAGTTGGGCCACTGTGACATCAGGTGAAACACCGATCTCTTCAACCAAATCAGCATATTCTTTTTGTTCTTCAAGTGTAAGTTCCAGATCTGTCAGCTCATCTTTTTGATAAAAAGACTGATATAAAACGACAAATAGAATAATTGTTACAATCAAGGCAATAGTCGAGATTATTATTCGATTAGTATTAAATTTATTCTCCATCTGCGATTGTTCCTCATCACAAAAATTGAATTTTAACAAAGTACTTGCAAAATACTAATTCAAGTATGATAATTCTAAAGTGAGAATATATTAATTAAAGTTTTAATTATCAACAATCAACTATGCGGGATTAACTCAGTGGTAGAGTGTTAGCTTCCCAAGCTGAAAGTCGCGGGTTCGAATCCCGTATCCCGCTCCACTATAAATCTCAAAACACTTAAAGCACAATTAACTCTTCTTGTGAAGGATAAGGAAATACATCATATGGTGAATACAATTCTATTTCACGTAATAAAGTTGCAAGATCGGCCATTGCAGGACGCAGGTCCTCTACCATGCCACGGATAACTAGCTCAGGATCTTCAGGTTCAATTACTTCACCGATCATTCGATCAATCTCTTTAGTTTTAGCATCCAGCTTATCCATCAGATCGGCATTAAATTGAGCTCGTGCTGTAGCAGATTTACTGAATCCGCCCGAAGCTACTTTTTCCAAATCTGCCTGATAGCGGATCAAAGCCGGATAGACTCCTTCTTGAGCCATTCTTGTAATAATTCTCGCTTGAGTTTTAACTGAATGAATAAAATCTTTGATCAGAACCTGATAACGCGCTTCAAGTTCCTGACTGTTCAGAACATCAAATTTTTCCAACAGTTCAATTGTAGCGGTATCTCGTAATATCTCAACCGTATCTATATAATTCTCATAATGTTTCAGGCCACGCTTTTCTGCTTCGGACTTCCAACTCTGACCATAGCCGTTTCCGGTAAATAAAATCGGATGATGTTGATTTAAAATATCATGCGTGATTGTCATGATCGATTTATGCAATTCATCTGCATCAGATCTGGGATTTTTTTCTAAACGATCAGCAATTTCCTTTAAGCTTTCAGCCATCCCGGCAAAAAGAAATGTATTAAGTGGAGATGCATTAAGTGATGCTCCCAAGGTTCTAATTTCAAATTTATTACCGCTGAAACTAATCGGAGCTGTACGGTTACGATCTGTCGCATCAATACTTTGAGCCGCTAGACTGACTAAGGGTGCAGTTAGCTGGGTTAACTCTACCGGCGTAATCTCAGTAGTTTCAGCTAATTGCATGAACAAGTCATGTAATTTATCTCCCAAATAAATTGAAAGTACACTCGGCGGAGCCTCTTGTCTGCCTAATCGATAATCATTACCTTCATTGGAAGATGCCATTCGGAGTAATACTTGATATTTGTCTACAGCTTGAATAAAAGCAGAAAGAAAAACTATGAATTGCAGATCTTCCGGGGCACGATCACCGGGATCAAACAGATTGTCACCATTTGAAGCCTGTAAAGAAATATTGTTATGTTTACCTGAACCGTTTAAACCACCAAAAGGTTTCTCAGTTAAGAGACATTCAAATCCGTGTCGACGTGCAACTTTTTTCAAAATATCCATGATCAGCATATTTTGATCAATTGTCGTTGTCACATCGGCAAAAGATGAAACAAGTTCATATTGTCCCGGAGCAACTTCATTATGTTCAATTTCGGCATAAATTCCTAAAGCCCAACATTCACGATTTACTTCTTGCATAAAGTCCTGAATATTTTCACTCATTGAGCTAAAATAAGGATCCTCATAATCGCCACCTCTAGGCATCTCAGCAGAGAATAAAGTTTTCTCACAGAATCTGAGATCTGGTCTTTGAGCTGCTTTAGCTTGATAGACTAAAAAGTATTCTTGTTCCAAACCGACCATCGGTCTGACAAATTCAACTTCAGTTTTGCCCAGAAGATTTAAAACTCTGGTTGCCTGTTTGCTCAATGCTTCACGGGCATTGATCAAAGGCATCTTCATATCTAATTTCGCACCGGTATAACTGATGAAGACACTCGGAATATAGAGAACATTTTTTCTCACAAAAGCTGATGAGGACACGTCCCAATAGGTATAACCGCGCGCTTCAAATGTATCGCGCAGTCCGCCATGTGGAAAGGCCGAACCATCAGTTTCTCCGCGCATCAAAGACTTACCCGATAATCTAGAAATCGGTAAACCGTCTTTTCCCTCTTGGAGGAAAGAAACATGTTTTTCAGCAGTTTTTCCGGTTAATGGTTGAAACCAATGACAAAAATGGGTCGCCCCTCTTTCCATCGCCCAAACTTTCATAGCATGGGCTATTGCATCCGCCACTTCTCGATCAATTGGCTGATTTTGGAAAATAGCCTTCTCCCAAGCATAATACACAGGTTTTGGCAAACGATCCTTCATCACAGATCTGCCGAATAACTTTTCTCCAAATTCATTGACCAGTTCAAAACGAGTCATCGATCTATCCTCCAATTTCAGTTCAGATAATATTATGCAATAGGTCTTCTGAATCTCTATTTGACAACAAGCCGAGCGGAATGTCAAAAATTGTTTTTGCTCCATATTGTTCTGCCCGGAATAACTTATAAGTAGCTCTAGCAAAAGCTACACTAATTGCCGCCGTATATTCAGGATTACTTTCAAGTTTTAAGTTAAATTCATAAACTGCTTTATTATCAGGAGATGTACTTCCTTGTCTAATCACAGTTCCGCCATGAGGCATACCTTGATGCTTAGCCTTGAACTCAGTTCCTGTAATGAACTTAACTTCAGTTTGATATGGTGCAAAATAATCAGGCATCTTGACAATTTTTTCTTTGATTTCAGCTTGATCAGCATCAGATTCGGCAACTACATAGACTAGTCTTTGATGTGCTTTGACAGATGTATAGTCAACATCTTGACCTGATTTAATTTGCTCAATCATAGCTTGGTCGGGAATTGTATATTGCGCACCCATTTTCACACCGGGAACTCTGCGTACCGCATCACTATGTCCTTGGCTTAAGCCTTTACCCCAAAATGTATAAGAATTACCTTCTGGTAAAATTGCTTCCGCCATCATTCTTTGTAATGAGAAAAGTCCAGGATCCCAGCCGATGGCAATCGTTGAAACATGTTTTGTTGCTAGAGCAATTTCATTCATTTTGATGTAATAATCAGCAATTGACGCATGGTTATCAAAACAATCCACCGTATTAAAATGAGCTGCCAATTCGGGACCCTGAACAGGAATATCCTTTTGCGATCCTCCTGCCAAAATCAAAACATCGAGATCATTTTTATAATCAAAGATATCTTGAAATGACTCAACTCTATTTTCAGTAGCAATGGTTGCAGGATCACGCCTCGTAAAAATAGCAAACAGCTCCAGATCGGAACTGTTTGTTAAAGCGGTTTCTATTCCCCTGCCTAAGTTACCATAGCCTACTATACCTATACGGATTTTTTCCATCTGCGCTGCCTCAAAATATCAAATCATCTTTTTTCCAATACATCATCCATATCGTAAAAACCTGCAGGCTGCCGGATAATGTATTCTGCAGCTTGGATTGCCCCTGCAGCAAAGATTTTACGTGAATTAGCTTGATGCTTGATCTCGATTATCTCATCTTCTCCTGCAAAAATTACTGAATGCTCACCAACAATTGTGCCTCCCCTGATTGCGGATACACCTACTTCATTGGCTGACCTGCCTTCATATATACCTGCTCGTCCATCTAATTCAGTTAGAGAATTCTCTCTACCTTGATTGGCGGCTTCAAACAACATTTTTGCAGTTCCACTTGGAGAGTCGACTTTATAACGATGATGTTTTTCAATTATTTCAATATCAAAGTTCTTCAACATTGCAGCTAATTGTTGAACCATGATCTGCATCACATTAACGCCCAAGCTCATGTTTTTAGCATGCATTATTGCAATTTCTTCAGCTGCTTTGCTGATTGCAGCTTCTTGTTGATCAGTATAACCGGTTGAAGCTATGACCAACGGTATATTGTGCTCAATTCCAAATTCCAGCAAAGCATCTAAACTTGCAGGATTGGAGAAATCTATGATTACCTCAATTTGATCAATTTGTTCAACATCTGATAAATCTAAATAGACCGGATAAGGTAAGTCAGGATCTATTTCTGCTGCAAAACCCGCGACAATTTCATGTTGTGCCGAGTCTTTAAGTAGATCAGTTATCATATGTCCCATTTTACCCGTGGCCCCTGATAACAAAATTCTCATTTCGATCCTCTTTCTTTATATCTAAAAAATAATCAGCTTATAAAACTATTTGTATTTAACTCTTTACAAATAGCCCAGTGCAGTTAATTCTTTTCTCAATAGCTCGACAGTATCTTCAGAAGCTCTGGTTAACGGCAAACGTAATTCTCCGGCCGGTAAGCCCAGTAATTCCATAGCTGCGTTAATTGGCACGGGATTACCTTCATGAAAGATGGCTTTAATCAATGGTAAATATTTTACTTGTAGCTCACCTGCAGTCTTAAAATCTCCATCCAAACAGGCCTTAACCATGTTATGCATTTCTTCTGGCAATGCATTAGCAAAAACTGAGATGACTCCTTGGCCACCTACAGACATCAGAGGAACAACAACATCATCATTGCCTGAGTAAATTGCAAAATCTTGAGGCACTTCATGCCTTAGTGCTGCCGTATAGGCAAGATTTCCGGTAGCATCTTTGATTCCTACGATATTATCGATTTCTGCTAATTCTTTGACCAGATTAACCGGAATCTCCACCGCGGTTCTGCTCGGAACAGTATAGAGAATACAAGGAATTGAAACACTGTTTGCTATTGTTTTGTAATGTTCATAGAGACCTCTTTTGGTAGCCTTATTATAATAAGGTGTTACCAGTAACAAGCCATCTGCTCCTACTTTTTCTGCATCAACACTTAACTCTACTGCATGGTCGGTATGATTAATACCTGTTCCGGCAATGACCGGTATCTTTCCTGCAACTCTTTTGACAACTCTCTCGATCGCTTCAATCTGTTCCGGATCTGTGGTAGTTGAAGCTTCACCGGTTGTACCCATGACAATAATCGCATCTGTTTTATTGTTTAAATGAAAATCTACCAGAGTATCCATACCCTGAAAATCAATTGCTCCATTGTCTAGAAAAGGTGTGACAATAGCGACACCTGAACCTGTAAATAACATAGAAGTACCTCCTTGTCGTTTGCTCTGTTCTGTTAAGTTAAAAATTAAAAAGAGATCTGAAAAGCCTCTGGTAGAATGTTCTTGAACAACCACACTTACCTCCGAGAAAGGACAATTCAGATCTCTATGAAAAGTATATCAAATAATTC
>JAAYKK010000079.1 GCA_012522435.1 Clostridiaceae bacterium
ATACATTTATATTAGGAGAGATTATATGAAAGAACGCTTAGTTGATAGCATTAGGGGTAACTTATCAGCTGAATATGGTAAGAACTTGAAGAATGCTACTGAAATGGAAATTTGGCAATCGTTGTCACGTTCCATCATGCAAATATTGACGGAGAAATGGGAAGAAACTCGTGAAACCTATCGTAAGGGTAAACAAGCATTTTATTTTTCTGCTGAATTTTTGGTAGGACGTAGCTTGGTTAACAATATTGTTAATCTAGGTATTTATGATGAAGTACAAGAAGCTGTTCAAGAATTAGGTTTTGACTTAAATGATATCGAAGAGAAAGAAACAGATCCCGGTTTGGGGAATGGTGGCTTAGGTCGTTTAGCAGCTTGTTTTTTAGATTCCAGTACAACTTTAGACTATCCTGTTACCGGTTACGGTATTCTTTATCGTTATGGTTTACTGAAACAGTTGTTTGAAGATGGTTTCCAAAAAGAGTTTCCGGACGAATGGATGGAATATCCTTATCCATTTAATGTGAGAAGAGCTGAAGATAAAGTAATGGTTCACTACCAAGACTTTGATGTAATTGCAGTGCCATATGATTTACCTGTGACCGGATTTGGCACTGATAATGTGAACGTTTTGCGTCTTTGGAGACCGGAACCGGCTGAAGCATTTGACTTCAATCTGTTTAATTCGCAGCGTTTTGACGATGCGGTTATTGAAAGAAACAGAGTGAATGATATTTTCCGTGTTCTCTACCCGAATGATACATCTTATGACGGTAAAGTTCTCCGGGTCAGACAACAATATTTCTTCGTTTCAGCATCTTTGCAAAACATTATAAAAATGTATGAAGAAGAGCATGACACTGATTATAGTAAGTTTGCCGATTTTAATAGTATTCAGTTAAACGATACTCATCCGGTTCTAGGTATTCCTGAATTAATTCGCATCTTAGTTGACGAAAAAAATCTATCTTGGGCTGAGGCAATCGAAATTACGAAGAATACATTTGCCTTTACTAATCATACAACTTTGTCTGAAGCTCTGGAAAAATGGGAAATCAGTATCTTCCAATTTTTGTTCCCCAGAATTCTAGAAATAATTCAAAGAATTGATCAAGACTTACGGAATGAATTACGAGAAAATCATTTCAATGCAGATCAAATTGAGAAAAATTCGATTGTTCATGACGGAATGGTGCACATGGCAAACATGGCAGTTTTTATGTCATATTCAATCAACGGTGTAGCTCAGATCCATAGTAATATTTTGAAAGATACAACATTCAATTGTTACTACAAAATCTGGCCGGGTAAGTTCAATAATAAAACCAATGGTGTTACACCAAGACGTTGGCTCAGAACTTCAAATCCTGAATTGTCCGCTCTGCTGACAGAATTATTAGGAAATGAAAATTGGGTTACCGACTTATCTCAATTGAATAAATTGTTGCCTTATGAAGATGACGAAAAGATAATGCAACGTTTAATGGATATCAAACGTAAAAATAAAGTTCGTTTAGCAGACTATATTAAAAAACATGAGGGTATAACAATTGATCCTGACTCAATTTTTGATGTTCAAGTTAAACGTATCCATGAATATAAAAGACAATTGTTAAATGCTTTTGCAATCCTTGATCATTATTATTATCTGAAAGATAATCCTGGAGCAAAAACAACTCCGGTTACTTATATATTCGGTGGTAAATCAGCTCCGGGCTATTTCCGTGCTAAAGCAATTATTAAATACATCAATGAAATAGCGAAGAAAGTCAACAATGATCCTGATGTCAATCAACTGATGAAAGTAATTTTTGTTCAGAACTATAATGTTTCATATGCTGAAAAGATTTTCCCGGCAGCAGACATTTCTGAGCAAATTTCAACAGTTGGTAAAGAAGCTTCCGGAACCGGAAATATGAAATTTATGATGAATGGGGCTTTGACCTTAGGTACCTTTGATGGTGCGAACATTGAAATTGTTCAATATGCAGGAGAAGAAAACAACTTTATGTTCGGTTCAAACCTGGATGATTTCCCATCAACCTTGGATTTTTATAATTCACAATGGCAATATGAAAACATTCCGGGACTAAAGCGTGTTGTTGACTCATTGATTGATGGTACGTTCGACGACAACGATACCGGTATGTTCCGTGAATTACATACCAGCTTATTGTATGGATCTAACTGGGATAAAGCTGACATTTATTATGTTTTAGGTGATTTCCAAGATTATAAAACTCGTAGACATGATGCATTTGAAGCATATAATGACCAAGAAAAATGGGCAAAAATGTGTTGGCAAAATATTTGTAACAGTGGTCAATTTAGTTCAGACCGTACAATTGAACAATATGCGGAAGAGATTTGGAAAGTTAAACCTGAACCGATCAAGCCTTAATTAAATAATTAACTGTTATCATAGTTTGAATAAAACAAAAGGAGTACACATGGCTGAATTTAAATATGAAGTTAAGAAAAATATTGGCAAGTTAAGCACAGGACGTTCCGGTTGGAATCGCGAAGTGAACATGGTGAGCTGGAATGAGAATCCTGCTAAACTAGATATTCGTGACTGGGCGCCGGAGCATGCTAAAATGAGCAAAGGTGTTTCACTGAGTTATGAAGAAGCATCAATTTTGAGAGAAATTTTGAACGAAATTAATCTGGATGATGTCTTTGATGCTGAAGAGTAAATAATAATTAACTTTAATTCTTTGATTAGATTATAGATCAGAAGAATGCATGTTTATTAATTAGAAATAAATCCTACACCATGTAGAAATCCGGTGTAGGATTTTTATTTGGATAACATACCCAAGGATTAAACAGCGAATAACATTAGGCTTATAGCTAAGATTCCGATTAGCATTGAAATAAATATATTTTTGGTTTTATATGCTGCAAAAAAAACAATGATCGAGGGGAAGAGTTTGATGTTGATAATTGGGTTAAGGTTAAAACTGTCTTTCCAAAAGACAACATCTGAAAAAACTAAAGCTGAAAAAATTGCAACCGGGATAAATGATAGCCATTTCGTCAAAAGAGGAGGCATTTCTTTATTTTTGAAAAAAAGCATGGGAACAATTCTTGGAATAAAAGTTGCGATTGCTGATCCTAAAATTATGATCCATTTATCAATTGTCATCTTAATATTGTCATCCTTATTATTTATTTTTCTGCGTATTATCTAATTCTCCAATTTTACTACTCAAAATCAGCCCAATTGTTGAAGCAACAACAGCTGCAATCACAATCGAGATATTGTTTCTTATAATAATTTTTAACAAGATAGCTAATATAGCTGCGGAAAGTGCAGCTATAAGATGTACTTTAGATAATAATTGTTCAACTAACATCGCAATGAACATTGCTACCAGGACATAGTTGACTACTGTTAAAGGCACATCAACTTTTTGCCCGATTAAACTACCACAAAAACTACTGATAATCCAAGACAAATGAGCCCAGATATTTGCAGCTAAAGCCTTATTTGGAGTCCATTTTGGATTTGTCGTAAATTGTATAATATTGGTTCCAAAAGTTTCATCGACTATTGTTTGAGCATATATTAGATAAAAACCTGATGATTTTCCTTTTAAATATTGAATCAATCCTGAAGACATAAGTAAATGTCTGATGTTTAAAAAGAATATAGTAGCAATGATTGATATAGGAGATGCTCCGACTGCAGTCAGCTGTGCAATCATAAATTGACCTGCACCGGCAAATACTAAAAAACTCATGATGACTACACTCAAAGGTGAGTAGCCTACTTTATGCAATGCAATACCACAAGCCAGACCGAGCGGAATGTAGCTCAGCATTACATGTATAATCTTTTTAAATCCGATTAACCACTCTTTTTTTGTCATATTATTCTGTTTTATTTTGATCTAAATCAATGTTTCGGGGAGCAATGTATTCAGTTTCGATTAATTCACCATATACAATGTAGCGATCAGATGTACTCCACCACATTCTATTCTCAACTTTGCAGCTTACCAGTACAACTTCACTATCGACTTCCGGTTCATCGACAAATAAATAATCATAAAGTTCATAGTCTTTAATCTCAATCATTTTATGAACATAGTAGTGATAGCGGGTTCTGTTTTTAGTAATGCTGATAGTAAAATCATCACCAACCTTCATTTCTCCTAATCGGTTAAAGACTCTACCGTATTCATCAAACCAATGGCCGAAAATAATTGCTCTTCCATTTTCTCCAAAAAAAGCCGATTCAGGGGTATGGCCTGCACCATACCTCAATGCTACTAAAGAGTCATCATCTGCTATTGGGGTTACCAGATCTATTTTAGGAATTTTCAAAGAACCGATAAAGTTAATAATAACATTCCCATGTTCGTCCAAAATAGGATCTTCTATTTTTAAATTTTCTCCTTGACCGAAATCTTCATAACCTTCTCCCGGTACTTTATTAGCATTAGGATTAACTGCTATTGATATTTCAGATAGTTCTTCATCCTCGGTGTCAAAAAGTTTCTCAACTTCGTTCACTGCAGATTGTTCAACCTTTGTTTGTTTATGAGAACGCACTTTCGGTTCTAAGAAAAAATATGCCGCGCCCAATAAACATGCAATAATCAATATATCCAAGATAATAATTATTGGTCTTTTTTTCTTTTTAGTTTTTTTATTTTTATTCATAAATACCTCTTAGTTTGGCGACTTGTTCTGTTAAGTTAAAAATTAAAAAGAGATCTGAAAAGCCTCTGGTAGAATGTTCTTGAACAAAACTATTTACCTCCGAGAAAGGACAATTCAGATCTCTATGAAAAGTATATCAAATAATTC
>JAAYKK010000010.1 GCA_012522435.1 Clostridiaceae bacterium
CCGGCTCCTCCTTGCCGGCTTTGGCCCGTCGCACCTTTCACAGGTGCGTGGATTGAAATGTTCAGTAGTGAAGCCTAACTCATCATCTAAATAAGTCGCACCTTTCACAGGTGCGTGGATTGAAATATGTTTTATGATCAGTGTTATACTTATATTTTTAGATCAAAATAAATTGGGAGTATAATAGATAAATGGCTTATAATTTCAACGGCCACTAATCTTGTATAATGTAATATATAAACAATAATAAACTTAATGGTTTTGAACCATGAATAAACTAATAGAAAGAGAAATAAATAACATGAAATTGCAGAATGTAGATTGGGAACAACTTCAAAATGGTAGTGATATTCGTGGAGTTGCTTTGGAAGGTATCGAGGATGAGCCGGTTAATTTAACAGTTGAGGTTTCATATGCAATAGGGCAAGCATTTGCTAAATGGTTAGAACCCAAAGTTGAGAAACAAGCTGATTTGATTAGAATTTCAGTAGGAAGAGACTCTCGTTTATCAGGAGAAGCTCTTGAAAGCGCATTGGTGGCAGGACTTGCTAGTAGAGGTGCACAATTAACAAGCTTTGGTCTGGCTTCAACTCCTGCAATGTTTATGTCTACTGTTCAAGAAGAAAATTCATTTGATGCAGGTATTATGATTACAGCAAGTCATTTACCTTTTAATCGTAATGGCTTTAAATTCTTTACTGCAACAGGTGGTTTGGAAAAAGAAGATATTGCAGCTATTTTAAAATTAGCAGCAGATGTAGAAGTTCCTGAAACGATTGAAGAAGTAGAAGTTGACGAGCTTGAATTCATTTCGATTTATGCAGCAGGCTTGGTTGATGTAGTTCGTAAAGGCGTAGCTGATCCGGACAATTACGATCAACCTCTCGAAGGTCTGAGGATTATCGTTGATGCGGGTAATGGTGCAGGTGGTTTCTTTGCCGATAAAGTATTGCAACCTTTAGGTGCTGATACAACAGGTAGTCAATTCTTAGATCCAGACGGATCATTTCCCAACCATATCCCGAATCCGGAAGATAAAGAAGCAATGAAAAGTATTAGCCAAGCAGTTTTAGACAACAATGCCGACTTAGGTATTATTTTTGATACGGATGTTGACCGTTCGGCTGCTGTAGATGCCACAGGTAAAGCGATTAATCGCAATCGTAATATTGCTTTGATGTCAGCTATTCTCTTAGAAGAACATCCCGGAACAACAATCGTTACCGATTCAATTACTTCTGATGAACTACAAGTTTTTATTGAAAAACTGGGCGGTGTCCATCATCGTTTCAAACGTGGTTATCGCAATGTTATCAACGAATCAATTCGTCTGAATGATGAAGGAGTAGATAGTCAATTAGCTATCGAAACTTCTGGGCATGGTGCTTTAAAAGAAAATTATTTCTTAGATGACGGTGCATATATGATTGCAAAAATTTTAATAAAAACTGCCCGTCTCAAACGTGAGGACAAAACAATTGACAGCATGTTGGCCGAATTAAAAGATCCGGCAGAAGCAGTTGAATATCGTTTGAATATCACAGATGAAGATTTCCAAGCAGCCGGCCAAAAAGTTCTCGAAGCTGTAGAAAAAAGTGCAGCTACGCAATCAGGCTGGATCTTGGTGCCAAAAAATTACGAAGGAGTGAGAGTATCCTTTGACAAAGACAATGGAGATGGTTGGTTTTTAATTAGAATGTCTTTGCATGATCCAATTTTGCCATTGAATATTGAATCAAGAAAAACAGGTGGTGCTAAAGAAATCGTCGGAAAAATATATGATGTTTTAAAAGATATTTCAGGTGTAGATTTAACACTTTTAGAAGATGCTTTGCAGTAAAATTTAAGTTAATTGAACGTTTTTAAATGAAAATTTAGGCAGCTTGATATTGCTTTAATTGAATCAATACTAAGGTTTTCTATTAACTTGCATAGTTTTGCATATTGCAAAAAGAGATCTTTTGTGGAGAAATAAATGAATAATAAATATATTTGGATAGACTTTTATTCTAAATTCATTGATGTGTTGATGAAGTATATAGATGATAGAGCAACATTGATTAGTAAGATAAAAAATGTATATAAGACTATAGGCATAAATCTTCCGACTTTAGAAACGAATGATAATAATGTCGTAGATATTGATCCATTTACAATTTATGGACTATTTAATAAGGGTATTACTACTAACAATCGAGTAAGAATTATTCGTGGTTTGGCTGAAGAGTTTAGTGTTGAATCAACGATTCCTAAGGAATTTACCGGCATTCCCGTACTTAATAATATGAGTGCTGTTTTTTATCATTTTCTTGGTGATCGTGGTGAAGATGATATAGACAATTTGTGGAAATTATGCAAAGCAGCTTTAGACTATGCGGAAAACAAGAGCAAAGAAAATCGAAAAAAATTTGTAGAATATTTCGATAAGTGTATTAAGCAAAAAGGTGTACGTTGGAAAATTACAATGGGGCTCTATTGGGTAAGACCATATGATTATTTGAATTTAGATTCAATAAATAGATGGTATTTGGGAAATCCAGAGGAGACAGCTCAGGACTTAGGTGAAGAATTTTCCACTAAAATAAAAGACTTGAAACAAATGCCCAATGGTGAAGAATACTTGAATATTTGTGAATTAGGAATTTTAGAATTAAAAGATACAGAACAACCTTATGAGACTTTTCCGGAATTATCTTATGTGGCCTGGAATGAATCTGAAAGAGTGAATAAAGAGAAAAAAGATAAATTAATTAGAAAAACAGATGGCGATGCAATGCCAGATAAAGACGTAAGACAAGCACATTATTGGATCTATTCACCTGGATATCAATCGGAAATGTGGGAAGATTATTATGATAAAGGAATAATGGCTTTAGGTTGGGATGAGTTAGGAGATTTTTCTTCTTATCAAAATAACAAAGAGATTCAGGAAAGTCTAATGCAATTATATGGATCGCAATCTTCTTATAGAAACATAGCTCAAGCTATTAATAAGTTTGTTAATGAAATGAAAATTGGGGATGTTGTTTTTGCTAAAAAAGGAGATTCAAAAGTTTTGGGACGTGGGATTGTCACCGGCGAATACGAATATGATGCTGATGCAGATATTGGTCTGAAAAGTATACGTCAAGTTGATTGGACTCATAAAGGTGAATGGACTTTTAAGGAAAAACTAGCTACGAAAATTTTGAAGAACATATCTGACTATACAAAAGACGTTAGTGAATTTAATAGCTTATTTGAGGATCCGATTGATCAGGAACTTGAATATCCAGAATATAATAAAAAATCATTTTTGGAAGAAGTATTTCTTTCAGAAGAAGAATACGATTTGCTTGTAAATTTGTTAAAACATAAGCAAAATATTATTTTACAAGGTGCTCCAGGTACAGGAAAAACATTTGCTGCAAAAAGACTTGCCTATTCGATTATGGGAATAAAAGATATTTCACGAGTGATGACAATTCAATTTCATCAAAGTTATTCCTATGAAGATTTTATTATAGGATTTAGGCCTACGAAAGATGGTTTTGAATTAAAAGAAGGACCTTTTTATAGTTTTTGTAAAAAAGCAGAACTGGACATTGAAAATAACTATTACTTTATTATTGATGAAATAAATCGTGGCAATTTGAGTAAAATATTCGGTGAACTATTCATGCTTATAGAAAATGACAAACGTGGCTCATCTCTTAAATTATTATATGCTGATGAACAATTCTCGATTCCGGAAAATGTCTATTTAATAGGAATGATGAATACGGCAGATCGGAGTCTTGCAATGTTAGATTATGCATTAAGACGTAGGTTTGCTTTCTATGAATTTGATCCGGCCTTTGATTCAACTGGTTTCAATAAATATCGTTTAGATAAGAACAATCAGAAATTCGACAGCTTAATAGATGAAATACAATTGTTAAATGATGAAATTGCAGATGATGAAACTTTAGGTCAGGGATTTAGAATAGGGCATAGTTATTTTTGTACTAGTAGTGAAGTTGATGATATATGGCTGAAGTCAGTTGTGGACTATGAAATTATACCTTTGATTAGTGAATATTGGTTTGATGAGCCGGATAAGATAGCTGAATGGAAAGATAGACTAAAAGAGGCAATCAAGTGATTCCTGTTCAAAATATTTTTCATATGCTTGCCTATGCTTTTAAGATTCTTAAATCAAAAGGTTATAGTAATCTATCTAAAGAAAGTTTTTCGAACAGTGCAGATTTAATGGCGGGAATTATCATTAAAGGTGTTTCCAGTCAAATTAAACAAGGTCTGCGAAGAGATTATATTGATACTTCAGAAACAATAAGTGGTGTTCGTGGGAAAATTGATGTTACTCAATCGGTTAAATATCGTACTTTGAATAACAAACAATTGATATGCACATTTGATGATTTTTCTATCGATATGAAAATGAATCAAGTGTTAAAAACAACAATGAGTATTCTTACTTATCAAAAAATCGAAAGAAAAAGAAAAAAAGAATTACGCAGATTGTTGATGTACCTTCAAGATGTTAGTCTTTTGGATCCCAATACAATTAGCTGGAATTTTCGATATGATCGTAATAATCAGACTTATCAAATGTTGATGAATATTTGCTATTTGATTCTTAAAGGAATGTTGATCAGTCAGAAAACTGGCAAAATGAAAATGCTCGATTTTCTTGATGAACAAAGAATGAGTTCTTTATACGAAAGATTTATTTTTGAATACTATAGACAAGAATTTCCTCAACTCAAAGTTTATGCTCCATATATACGTTGGAATCTTGATGATGACTTCCAAGATTTATTACCTATGATGAAAAGCGATATTGTAATATCGAACGGAGAGAAAACACTGATTATCGATGCAAAGTTTTATGGAAAATCAACACAACAATACTATGATGTTAGAACCCTTCATTCACATAATTTGTATCAGATTTTTACTTATGTTAAAAACTATGATGATAAGCCTACAGTGGAAGTTGCTGGTTTGTTGTTATATGCAAAAACTTCTGATGGTATAAACCTAAACCATACTTATCAAATGACTGGAAATTATATTGCTGCACAAACGTTAGATCTTAATTGTGATTTTTCGATGATAAGAAATCAATTAAATTCAATAATTGATGATTTTTTGCATAATACTGCAGTATAAACCTTTAATAATAAGTCTCTTAAAGTAAAATCAATGTAATTTTTTGTGATGTGAGTTGAATACTCCTCTTTACTTGCTTTAAACTAAATAAACAACATTCAATATTAAATTGGAGAAAAATACAGATGGAGCAAAAACCAAAAACAGACAGCAAATTAAAACGTGAACTGAATCTCTTAGATGCGGTGGGTATCGGTCTGGGAGCGATTGTAGGAGCAGGTATTTTTGTGGTGTCCGGTGTTGCTGCCGGTATGGCAGGTCCTGCAATGCTGATCTCACTCTTGATAGCCGGACTGGCTGCTGCATGTAACGGTCTCAGTTCAGCTCAATTGGCAGCACGTTTTCCAAAAGCGGGCGGAACCTATGAATATGGTTATGAATTAATTCATCCTTTGGCAGGTTTTAGTGCCGGCTGGATGTTTTTAGCAAGTAAACTGGCAGCCGGAGGTGTAGTTGCTCTAGGCTTAGGATCATATTGGGTACGCTTTTTCCCCGGAATGGATCCGCGTTGGATTGCAACTGTGGCTGCTTTATTATTGGTAATTGCTAATTTAGCAGGAATTAAAAAAGCCGGTTTATTGAACCGACTGATAGTAAGTATAACGCTTCTTGCTTTACTCTATTTTGTATTAGCAGGAACATCTAAGATTGATCCGACAAATTTCACTCCTTTTGCTCCACAGGGTTTTAGTGGAGTAGCTCGAGCAACGGGTGTATTGTTTTTTGCTTTTACAGGTTATGCTCGTATTGCAACTCTAGGTGAAGAAGTGCGTAAACCACAAAAAACCATTCCGCGAGCAATTGTGATTACTTTGATTATTTCTTTTGTCCTCTATAGTTTAATTGTTTTTGTTGCCTTAGGGACCGTTGGTGCGACTGAGATGGCACGAGGTGAGTCTCCGATTTTTGCTGCAGCTGAAGTTATTGGCAATAATTATCCGGCTTTATTAAACATCATTGGTGTTGCAGCGATTACGGCTATGTTAGGCGTATTGCTTTCTCAGATATTAGGCACAAGTCGTGTCTTTTTTGCTATGGGTAGGCGTGGGGATATGCCACACTTCTTCAGTAAAGTTAGTTCTAATGCTGTGCCGATATATGGTGTATTAGTTAGTGGAGCTATTGTTTTGCTCACGATCTGGTTGGGCGAACTGGTAGCAGTAACTCAAGCTGCATCGTTTACAATTTTGATTTACTACGGTATTGCTAATTTTGCAGCACTGCGTCTTGCTAAAGAAGAACGGTTTTTACCTAGATGGATTTCCGGACTCGGACTATTGTTATGTATTCTAATGGCTGCCAGTTTGGCTTTGCAGATTATTATCGCAGGAATTATCCTTCTTGTAGTCGGACTTGTTTTGAGAATAATTCTGCATCGGATTTATGATTGAATCATTCCTTCTTTTGTATAGGTTAGTAAATTTTATTATGTATTCAGCTTCTTCGAATCGCTGTGTTCTGTTTAGCAAGTATGCCAAGATAATTTTGGAGCGGTTGAAATTTTGAGCACGGGCGGTTCAATTTCGCCAGCTGTCCAAGAAAATCTTGTAGCGGTTGAAATTTTGAGCAGGGACGGTTCAGTTTTGCAAGCTGTCCAAGAAAATATTGGAGGGGTTGAAATTCTGAGCACGGGCGGTTCAATTTCGCCAGCTGTCCAAGAAAATTCATGGAGATGTTGTAGAAGTTGAAGAAACTATCATAATCAGGCATGGAAAAAGGACTCAGCAAAAAGCTGAGCCCATATACAATCTACAAGTGAACCAAACTAAAGAAAATCTGGAATTAAAAACTGAACAATTACGAATTCTTCATTGCGACTGTTTCGATGATGCCGGCAGTGTTTTCACATTTGTCGCAGCATTTTTCTAATCGTTCGAAAACTTGTGTCCAGATTAGTAGCTCAATCGGATCTTTAGAACTTGAGTATAAGTTATGAACAGTACGGTAGTAAAGTTTGTCGGCAATTTCTTCTAAATCATTAACCTCAACGATTTTTGTATGCAGGGTAGTTGATTTCTTGAAATTGTGGAATTCCTGCAAAGCGATTTTTAGAGCATCACAGCATTTGATGATTAAACTAGTGAATTCCAGAACTTCAGGTTTTATAGTTTTTACATTAAACATATGAATCAAGAGTAGTACGTCTTCAATTGAATCGGTGATGTCGTCAATGGAGTCGGAAAGAGAGACAATGTCTTCACGTTCGATCGGTGCGATAAATTCAGTAATTAATTGCTGAAATAATTCATGTCTTGCTATATCGCCTGCATGTTCAATTGCATGGAGTTCCTCAAGTTTTTGATCCATTTGATTGACGTCAAAATCAAGTAAAGTGGCATGTAAAATCTCAGCACACTTACATGAGTAATCCACAAGTTCAACAAATTTATCAAAATAATTATAAGATTTTTTTCTTGCCATAATTTTAACCTCATCTTCTATTTTTGTGTTGTTAGATTGGCACAGACCAATGTTTATTTTTAAAAATAAATAATAACTAGAATATCAGCATAAATAATTTAGCCATGATATAACCGATTAGACCGCAACCGGGAAAAGTTAAGATCCATGCCATGACCATTTCATTGACGATTCCCCAATTTACTGAAGATAATCTTTTGGAGGCCCCAACGCCCATGATTGCAGTAGTTTTTGTATGTGTTGTACTAACAGGGATTCCTCTGATTGAGGATATTAACAAAGCTAGAGAAGCAGCAACGTCAGCAGCGAAACCTTGATATTTTTCCAGTTTTACCATGCCCATACCGACTGTTTTAATAATCCTATAACCACCGATTGATGTGCCTATAGTCATAACAACTGAGCACAGGATCATCAACCAAACAGGAATTACAAAGGTAGATACTGTGGAGTCACCCTGAGCAAGGAAAACCCCGAGCATAAATACACCCATGAACTTTTGACCATCTTGAGCACCATGCATAAATGCCATAGATGCGGCACCTACAATTTGCCCGTTTTTGAAGAAGCCTTCTGTTTTACGACGGTCCATATTTTTGCAAATAAGTTCAATTAGTTTGGTAGTCAAAAATCCAAAACCAAAACCGGCAGCGGTTGAGAACAGCAAGCCATAAACTACTTTAATCCATTCGGCGGGATTAACGCCGCTTAATCCACCTTGCAGAGCAATAGCGGATCCGGTGATACCGGCTATCAGAGCATGGCTTTCGCTGGTTGGAATACCAAAAGCCCAAGCGGCAGTTGCCCAAGTAACAATTGCAAACAATGCTGCACAAAGTGCGATCAGAGAGTTTCTGGAGTCTCCACTAAAATCAACCATGTTATAGATAGTTTCTGCAACTGTTGCATTAAACATGGTCATAATTAAGACACCTAGAAAATTAAATACGGCGGCCAGAAAGATTGCAGATGATGGTTTAAGAGATCTTGTTGAGACACAAGTAGCGATTGCATTTGGTGCATCAGTCCAACCATTTACTAAAATGACGCCGAGAGTAAGTATAACAGTAATTAATAAAGGAAGATTAGTTGTTAATTGATTTAAAAATTCAACTAAAGAAATGGTCATAGTTACCTCCAGCAAATATTAATTGGTTAAATTACTTATTAATAGATCTCGATAAACTAACATTTGTTGTAATTTATCATATAAACATCTTTATGCTATCATTATTTTGAAAAAAA
>JAAYKK010000080.1 GCA_012522435.1 Clostridiaceae bacterium
ATTTATTGCTAAATAAGCTTCACTTAATAATTATGTGCGATTATTGATTGCCGAAGGAAATTGTTTTTGTTTTCCCCTTTTATAAATAATATTGTCACTTGTTAAATCTTTTAATAATGTAATAAATTCCTGCTCTTTTTTCGGTCTGACTGCAACCTGCCAACTTACATCAGCAGTATATTCCGGTTCAGTTTGAGGATAGCTTAATTGATTCAATTGAAAGCGCACCCTTTCTGCATTAGCATAGTCGCAGGTTAAATCATACATCCGATGAGTTAACCAATTGATCGGTACTGCTTTTTCAATAGCCATCACGGCTGATTTGCCGTATGCGCGAACCAAGCCACCGGTTCCCAGTTTAATTCCCCCGTAATAACGGACAACTACAACACCAGCCTGTACTATGTTTTGTTTTTGTAAAGCATCCAAAACCGGTAATCCGGCTGTACCCTGTGGTTCTCCATCATCAGAATAACGTTGTAAATGTTGTGGTCTGTCAATTATCCAGGCATAAACATGATGCGTAGCATCGGGAAATCTTTTTTTTTGTTCTGAAATAAATTCCTCGGCTTGTTCAGAAGTTGTCAAAGGTTTCGCTATCCCGATAAACCGAGAACGTCTCTCTTCAAACTCGACCTCGGCCATTTGCTTGATCGAATAATAATCAGAACTCATCGAAATCCTCGTTCAATTCTTTATACTTTTGATAAGCTAAAGTAAGCAGTGACCTATCTTGACTGTAGGTAACAGTTTGTATAGCCTCCTCGATCGGCAAAAATTTTGCATCTAAAAAACCTTGTTGTAGATTGGGGCTGGCATCCGGTGTATCACAAACCATGATGTACCACTTGATCCTATTTGCTACAGGGCGTTTTCTGGTTACCGAATAAAACTCATAACTGGTTTTTCCGGCAAGCCCGATAATCCTGGCTTCTACACCGCTTTCATCCTTGACCCGCCAAATTGCAATATCATCATCTTCGTGGTCTTCGCGAATCACACCTTTAGGAAAACTCCATTCTTCCTTTTCGTTTTGTATTAATAAAACTTGATTCGCACAAAAAACTATGCCACCTGAACAGTCTCGAATCAGCATAATAATCCTTCCGTTAAATACTAATTAGTATTATTAGTAAATTATTACAGTATTATTATGTTATTTTAACAGATATCAATCAGCTTTAATAGAATCAGTGAGATCTATACAATATTGTCCATTTATCAGATAAACTATTGTTATTTGCTATTAAAATTTTATTTTAGATATTATTTCATTTAGAATGATGATTAAACAAAATAGATGATTCAGGAAAAACAGGATATATATGAAAAATACAAATGAATTAATTCAAGTATTACTTGATCAACAATTAATACAAGAATCCAATGCTCAAGACATTGCAATCAATAATTTGACTTTCGATTCGCGTCAAGTTAAATTTGGAAATTTGTTTTTTTGTAAAGGTGCCAATTTTAAAAAAGACTATTTGTTAGACGCTAAGTCTAAAGGAGCTATTGCATATGTTTCGGAAGTTGATCTGCAAATTGATTTACCTCGGATCATTGTAAATGATATCCGCTTGGCCATGTCCTATGCTGCTAAATATTTTTATGATTGTCCCGATCAAAAATTAAAACTAATTGGTATAACCGGTTCGAAAGGCAAATCTACCACTGTCGCTTACCTCAAAGGTATTTTTGATAGTTTTCTGGCAGAAAATGATAAAAAACCTTGCGGTATTATCTCTACGATTGAAACGTTTGATGGAATATTAAGTTTAGAATCTAACATTACAACACCTGAAGCCTTAGATTTGTTTCGCCATCTGGCAAATGCTGTAAAATCAGGTTTAGAGTATATGGTTGTTGAAGTTTCATCACAAGCTTTGAAATATGATCGGGTAACCGGAATTGAGTTTGATATTGTTGGCTTGCTAAATTTAGGTCAAGATCACATCAGTCCGATTGAACATCCGAGTTATGAAGATTATATCAATTCTAAATTACGTATTTTTGATATGTCACAGATTGGTGTGTTTTCCCAAGAGATGGATAAGATTAATCTGGTAAAGCAAAAACAAGCTGAGAACAAGATCCAAGCAATCTCTTTCTCAACCTTAGATAATTCAAGTGATTATTTTGCCTATAAAATTGATTATCATGAACAGAGGACCCATTTCAAGCTTGATACTAAAAAAAGGTTCGTTAATTTTTTCTCAAATGATTCTGATTCAGGATCATTTTCAGAATCTTTAGCCATTCAAGGAATAGGTGCCTATAATGTTGAAAATGCAATGTGTGCAATAGCAATAGCCGATTATTTCGGTGTGCCCCGTTCCATTACAGATCAAGCTTTGAAGAATGTTCAAAGCATAGGTAGAGATCATCTTTTTATCACCAAGGATAAAAAAATAGTTTGTCATGTTAATTATGCTCATACACGCTTAAGTTTTGAAAAAAGCTTTGCTGCAATCAAGGAACTTTTCCCCGATTATAGAATCGTCGCAATGTTCGGAACAAGTGGTAGCAAGGCCTTAAATCGTATTACAGATTTACCTTCTACCGCAGCTCAATTTGCCGACTTTGTATATCTGGTTCCGGATGATCCCGGAATACGTGAACATGCCGAAATTGCTCAAGAAATGGCTCAATACTTAATAAAAAATGATTGTCCATTTACCATTGCAGGAGAAAGAGAATCTGCTATTCGTGAAGCTTTCCGGCGAGCTGAAAATTCCGGAAATAAAACTGTGCTCTTTCTAGCCGGAAAAGGAGCAGATAATACACAAAGAATCGGCGAACAGCTAATCCGGATCAATTCAGATCTGGATGTAGCGTCAAAACTGGTAGCAGACTATAATGATAAAATATGATAATCAATATTCGAGGACAATTGGCTGACGATTATGAAAAATGATGAACAAAAAAAGCCTCAACCAATTTTAATAAAATTGGAACAGAGTAAAAAAGAAAAGCAAAAAAAGATCATTATTATCTTGATCATTGCTATCCTACTTTTAGCAGCAGCTTTTGGCTATTATTATTTACAAACTAAAAAAGCTGCCATGGAAAAAGCTGAAGCTGAAAAACTAACCACAAAGGACGTTGTAAAAATAAGTGAAACCACAACTGAAAAAACAGATCCTTATGCTTTTATTTATGAGACAACTCTGCCTACTTACATAGATAAAGAAGGAACCGTTCATGAAGTGACCCCGGATTTTGATCCGGAAGAAAATGAGAAAATCGAAGATTTCTTTGGCCCTTTACCGGAAGTAGAACATGAAGCCGATCTTGAACATGTGGAAATTAAAGGAGTCTATATCTATGATACGGACAATTTAGATTCCATCTTAGAAGAAATTAAAGGGACTGAAGTTAATGCATTGGTAATCGATGTTAAAGAGAGTTATGGGCTTCTCTATGATAGCCAACTACCTTTAGCTAAAGAGCTTAATTGCGTAATTTCTAATCGAGATATTAAAGCAATTACCGAAAAATGTCATGCACAAGATATTCGGGTAATCGCCAGGATCGTTTGTTTCAAAGATCAGACTTTTGCGTCTACCAGACCGGATCTGACTATACACAATGAGGCAGGCACACCGATTGAGTTCCCATTAGAAAGTAATTCAACTTGGGCTAATCCCTATAACAAAGAAGTTTGGCAATATTTAATCGATATAGCTGAGGAAGTTATTCAGTTTGGAGTTGATGAAATCCAATTTGACTACATTAGATTCCCTGCAGGTGGTTCATTAGACGGATCTGCCGCAGCTTACGGAGATCCGGAAACTTTACCCCAAAAGTACAGTGCTATTAATCGTTTTTTACAAACCGTAGCAATTCAGATCCAAAACCGAGACAAAGTTCCGGTCGGAGCAGATCTTTTTTCAATTGTGATGACCAGTGATCTGGATGGTCATGCTATAGGTCAGGACTGGACCAGTATCGGTTTAACCGGTATTAATAATATCTGTCCGATGATTTACCCTTCTCACTATGCAAATGCTTCTTTAAGTGTAATGGGTAATGGAGAAGGAACCGATCTAGGTGATAACCGTTATGAAGCTCCGGATCTTGAACCTTACGGAGTGGTGACTGATGCAATAATTGATGGCAGAGAGGCAATCGATCAAGAAGGTTATGCGTACGTAAGGCCTTATCTGCAAGCTTTTACAGCGGACTATTTGCCACCCGGATACTATATGGAATATTCAGGGGCAGAGATTCGCAAACAAATTGAAGCCGTTTATGATTCAGGTTTCAATGAATGGATCCTTTGGAATGTTCAACCAACCTATCCGCCGGGCACCTTTAAAGCCCAAGATTAATCTTGGGGACTGTATTTTTCTTCAAGTTTGCCAAAAAGATAAGATATTACAAT
The DNA here is from genome assembly GCA_012522435.1 of Clostridiaceae bacterium. Lineage (GTDB taxonomy): Bacteria > Bacillota > Clostridia > Saccharofermentanales > DTU023 > UBA5436. The sequence continues at coordinate 4,388 of JAAYKK010000080.1, forward strand.
ACCGATTAAAAACATCACAATACTAATTAAGAAAGCTACTATAAAACTCATTTTCATTGCAGTCAAATTTTTTGCTGTAAAAGAAGGAAAGATAATCGTAGGAAATATTCCTAGAGTTGAGCCGACAACTAAGCCCAGAATCAAATGATACATCTTGCTGTAGTAGCGTTGGAACAAATAATTAGCCAATTTGGCAAATAATAATACACTGGCTATTGCACCTGCTACAAAAGGAATCAGCATTTGAAAATCAAAGTTCTTAATCCCAGATGCCATTTTGTCATATAGTCCAAAGTAAATCAGGAAATTAGATGGACTGAGTCCCGGAACGATAAAGCCCAAAGCTACAATCGCACCTGATAAGACCCAAACTATGATATTAGGCTGGATCTGTGTGAAATTTTGTTCACCGATCAACATTAAGCCAAATATCACAATGGCGGAAATTGCAAATACTGCCCAATCCGATCCTTTTCTTCCTTCTTGTCCTGCTGTTCGATAGATTGAAGGAAAAGTTCCGGCTACAAAACCGATAAACAACGCAGTAAACAAAGCGGCATAAGTTCCAAAAGCTGCTTCAATTATTCCGGCAAAGAAGACTATTCCTAAAATTCCGCCGATACCAATCGGGAAAAAATAAGCAACATTTTTCAAAAATTGATTGCGCAAATTACCCAGGAAATTCATCATCCGGTCATAAACACCAAGAATAACCGAGAGCACCCCGCCGGACAAACCGGGCACAATACCACCAAAACCAATGATGAATCCCTTCAACAAACGAATCATCCAATCTGCTAAACCATGCCTTTTCGGTTGAGTCTTGATTTCTTCCAACTCAATTTGATTAGTATTACTATTGTTTTCTGCAGACATAAATGTCTATCCCTCCGATTAAATGCTAATAATTCAATTAATTATACTAAACTAATTTCAGTTAAACCTCCAGTGCTTGACGATACTTTTTCACAGTTGTAAGATATAACTTAATTAAAAAAGCGATGAAGGAAAGAGTAATTGAGATTTTCTTTCTCAGAGAGAAAAGATCCCGGCTGAAAATCTTTTTGTCTGAAACTCAACGAAGACCACTCCCGAGCTGTCCACGAACCCGGCTAAAGATCATATCTAGCTGATTAAGTAGTACCGTGAATCTGCGTTAAGGATAAAACAAGTGAAATTACAAGGTGGAACCGTGCAAAGCACCCTTGGGTACAAATCCAAGGATGCTTTTTTATTTTTATAACAATTAAAAAGCAGAAAAACTGAATTTTAGGAGAAATAAAATGCAAATTGAAGTTAAATTACCTGATGGCTCACCACTCAAACTAAAAGCCGATGCTTCGGCATATGAGGCAGCAAAAACGATTAGCGAAGGTTTAGCAAGAAATGTCTACTTGGCAAAAGTTAATCAACAAACTGTAGATCTTAGAACAAAACTCGAACAAGGAGACTCTTTAGAATTATTGAAGTTCGACGATAAAGCGGCTCAAAAAGCTTTTTGGCATACTACTTCACATATAATGGCTCAAGCGATCAAGCGTTTATATCCGGATGCTATGCTGGCAATCGGACCCGCTATTGATGACGGTTTTTATTATGATATTGATCTGGAGCAAACTTTTACAAATGATGACTTAGTTCAAATTGAACAGGAAATGCAAAAGATCGTTAAAGAAAATCTGCCGCTTGAATACTATACCCTATCTCGTAGTGATGCCTTAGCTTGGGCAAAAGACAATAATGAAGATTACAAAATCGAATTAATCGAAGATTTACCCGAAAATGAGATTATTTCATTTTACAAACAAGGTGACTTCATTGATTTATGTGCCGGACCGCATTTAATAAGTACCGGACAAGTTAAAGCTTTTAAATTGTTACAGGTTTCCGGAGCTTACTGGCGAGGTGATGAAAACAATAAAATGCTGCAACGTATTTATGGAATCAGTTTCCCTGACAAAAAACAATTGAAGGAATATTTGGTCCAATTAGAAGAAGCAAAAAAACGTGATCATAATAAATTAGGTAGAGAGCTCGGTTACTTCACTACTGTTGATTTTATCGGTCAGGGTTTGCCATTATTCATGCCCAAAGGCGCCAAAACTTTGCAAATCTTAGAACGTTTTGTAGAGGATGAAGAACAAAAACGCGGCTATCAGATTACTAAGACCCCTTTAATTGCCAAATCTGACTTATTTAAAATCTCAGGACATTGGGATCATTACCGAGATGGTATGTTTATCATGGGTGATCCTGAGGAAAAAGACGGTCAGACAGCTTATGCCTTGCGTCCTATGACCTGTCCTTTCCAATATCAAATCTATAAAGCTGAGACCAGAAGTTATCGCGACTTACCAATTCGTCTAAATGAGACTTCTACCCTATTCCGTAATGAAGCTTCCGGAGAAATGCACGGTTTGATCCGTTTAAGACAATTTACAATATCAGAAGCACATCTGATGGTAACACCGGAACAATTGCAGGAAGAGTTTCTCGGGGCATTTGATCTGGCCAACTTCATGCTTAAAGCTTTGGGACTGGATGATGATGTTAGTTATCGTTTTTCAATCTGGGATCCTGAGAATAAGGATAAATATATTGGTGATCCAAAGGAATGGAGCAATGCTCAAGATGCAATGCAAAGTATTCTTGATTCAACCGGTATTGAATATGAAATAGGGATCGGCGAAGCTGCATTTTATGGTCCTAAACTTGATATTCAAATTAAAAATGTATTTGGAAAAGAAGACACTCTAATCACAATTCAAATCGACTTTCAACTTGCCGAACGCTTTGACATGGTCTACATCGATCAAGAAGGTAATAAAAAGCATCCTCATATCATTCACAGAACTTCTATCGGTTGCTATGAAAGAACTCTAGCTCTGCTGATTGAAAAATATGCAGGGGCACTACCCTTGTGGATAGCACCCGAGCAAATTATTATTCTGCCTATTGCAGAAAAACATATTGATGCAGCAAAAGATGCGGCAAGTCGCTTAAGTGCAGCCGGCTTCAGAGTTAAAACAGATTTTAGGAATGAGAAAATAGGACGCAAAATCAGAGATGCACAATTAGAAAAAATTCCTTATATGCTCGTGATGGGTGATCAAGAAATTGAAAACAATAATTATTCCGTACGTCAACGCAAAGAAGGTGATCTCGGAACAATGAGCGAATCAGAATTGATCACACGTCTGCAAAATGAAGTCGATACCTTTTATAAAGATTAATTAAATAGCAGAACAATTAGCCTATAATAAAACTATAGCTGCCGTATTATCTAACGGCAGCTAGTATTCTCCAATGTTTGAACTCTGCAAAACACACAAAGCTATTCAGCCATATCAATAATTATCTTGCTATAATCAAATTAGTCAAATCTTGTTTCAAATTCTAAAACATTCGCCAAGCGTTCCTTGAGCGAGGTCAATTTTAACAAATACAATTCTCTTAGGACAAACCTGCCCAAATTAACAGATGCAAGAATGATCGCTAACCAAATAAATTTCGAATTGAGAATAAAGCCGAGTACAAGTACAAAGATAGCTAGGAGTATTCCCCTATAGCGAGCTGTATCTGAAATGTTTTTTTCTAAAATCAAGAAAGAGATTAAAAGTACGAGATAAAGAATTGATGTCATTTGTTGCTATCCTCATTCTCATAGGCATCTAATAACTGCTTGGCAGTATCCAGATCCAGTTTGTTCTGTAATGTCAGCTCTTTGATCAAGTCGATCAGATTGCCGGGTTGTCGTTGCTCAGTCATCTCGATTTTCTGAATAAGCCGATCCAGTTTTAGCCTGATTGTCGGATATGTAATCTCATAATGTTTGGCTAGCTCTTTTAAGGAGCCTGATGCCAGCACGAATAATTTAATGAACTCCAGTTCGTTTTCATTTAGTTCGGCTAGCCAGATCGGAATTTTGTCGATATTCATAAAAATCTCCGCTCGACTTGATATTTATACTATACTTTAATAATATTAAAGTCAATCTTCATTTTTATTTCAATTATATTAAATAATACTTTAACTTTATTAAATCTAAGCAATAAAGATCAATTTACCGGAGAAATTTCAGACAAAAAAATCTCGAGCTGTTGAGCTTGCTCGAGATTAAATAATAAAGAAAAAGGAAAAATTATTTATGCTTTAAAAGCTAGACGTGCTGCCATCGCATTAAGAGGGTGTGATTGTAAAGTAACATTACCCGGACCTGTGATAACTGTGTTGAACAATCCTTCACCGCCCAATAGTTTATTTTTTAAACCGGGAACTTGTCTGATATCCATAGTACAAGTATCATCCATCATGGCCATATAGCCTGTATCAACGATCATTTCTTCGCCCGGTTGAAGGAAATAATTCCAAGCGGAACCGTCAATTTCAACTAATAAAGTTCCTACCCCGGTGAAACGTTGCAAAATAAAGCCTTCACCGCCGAAGAAGCCGGCGCCAAGTCTCTTTTGTAGATAAATTTCATGATGCACATCAATCGTAGCGGCTAGAAAACTCGATTTTTGCAGAATGAATCCACGGGCTCCATCCATTTCTATTGCCATAATACTTCCGGGTACTTTTGTCGGCATTGCTAATAAACCGGGACCACCCTGAGCCGTATAGTAATTCAAAAACATACTTTCGCTAGTCAGCATTCGCGAAAAAGCTTTACCAATCCCACCTGCTGAAGTTTCCATTTGCATATTAGGTGACATCCAACTCATTGCACCGGATTCTGCATAGACTGTTTGTCCGGCTTGTGGATAACAAACAGCAACCGGAAGATTTCCACCGTGTATATCATGTTTTAAAGTGTATTCCATAATCCACCTCCTATATAGATCTAATTATATCGAATATGCTGATAGAATTACTATTGCGAATTGATTAAGATTTATCAAAGGTCAGCTTGACGAAAAATTTGAACTATTGTATTATCGGGTAGCATTTAATAGAAAAAAGGGCGATTAGCTCAGCTGGTTAGAGTGCTTGCGTGACATGCAAGAAGTCACTGGTTCAACTCCAGTATCGCCCACCAAAAAAAGGCTCATTTCCTAAGAAATGGGCCTTTTTTATTTATCTTAATTGCCATAACACGTCTCTTATTCATTTGCCTTTACCAGTTCGGTTATTTTATTAAATTTTCATTAATTTTACGATAATCATTGAATGGTTAATGTTTATCATGTAATATTTAGCTATATCTATTTCAATTGCTTACACGATTTGCTGATTAGCAATAAGTAATTAACTAAATCTGAACTTAAAGGTTGTGTCAGAAAAAGGAGGACTTAAAATGGATAATAATATAACCGCTAAGCAAAACTATGAATTTATTAAAGTCAATAAATTCCCAAAAATCATTTCGCTTATTCTGGCAATAGGAATGATTCTGATTATATCACTCAGCATTAGGATCGGAATTTTTTTGGAAGAATATAGCCATTTTGAAGCACACTATAATCCTGAAATCGCACATATGAGAATTCCTGTCTTAATTATCACTGAATCTATCGTTGTACTCTTTATCTTAGCCGCTATCTTATCTTTATTTCTGATTCTTAACTTCATAAAAGATAATTTTTTCAGCAAAAATTCTGTGATTTTATTAACTGTCATGAGCATTTGTTTTTTGATAATGATGATTCTCGGAATTGTATTAATCATTTACACAATGTTAAATATAAAAGGATCTATTACAAATTTTTGGGTATTACTCGGTGTCGGTATCAGTTTTATTGTGACTTGCGTTTTTGCGCTCGCAGCAAACTTAATCAATCAAGCTCGAAAATATAAAGATGAGAATGAATTGACGGTTTAGAAAGGAAATTTTATGCCGATTATTGTTAATTTAGATGTAGTACTTGCCAAGCGAAAGATGACCTTAACAGAGTTATCGGAAGAAATAGATATTAGTTTGAGTAATCTTTCTATTCTGAAAACCAGCAAAGCAAAAGCAATTCGTTTCTCAACTTTAGAAAAAATTTGTATTGCTTTGGAATGCCAACCGGGAGATATTTTAGAATACGTCAAAGATGTTTAAATCTATCATCTTTAGACTCGCAATAAAAAAAATAAATATAGAAACGTATTATGCCTAAAAACCGATGACAAAATACTTTGTTCATGGTATGATATGCACATAAACAATCTATCTGCTACTAACTGCCAGCCTTTCAATCGTTATTACCTCAATCCTGAAGGGCTGGCAAAATTGTGTCCAAGCATAGTATATTAGACTAGCAATAAAATATAATTTCTTTTATATAAAGGCTCTGTTAAGTAAAGATGAAGAAAAAGAGATCTGAAAAGCCAACTGGCGAAAGATTAACAAGAAAATCTTACCTCAAGCTTTTAAAATCAGATCAAGAATAACAAAAAAAGAAAAAGTGTGCTAA
>JAAYKK010000081.1 GCA_012522435.1 Clostridiaceae bacterium
AACTATCTTAATGTATATATAATATACACCTTTATCATTGAGTTTCCGTCAAAATGCTGAATATTAAGTTTGCAATTCTAAAAAATATTTGATAATATCATATTAACTCAATAATAAACCGTGAGATTTTGAGCAGAGGTTCCTATGTTGAGCAGGGGGAAGTATGCTCTTTTTTCTGAAAATACAGATTTGAGTCAAGCAAACGGTCTCCTGAAGAACATTTTTATGCTAAGGAGTTGAGAATATGTTTGATGTAGTAATTATCGGAGCAGGAATCGTTGGCTGTGCAACGGCCTATGAATTATCCAAATATGATTTGGATGTCTTGCTACTCGATAAAGAAAATGATGTCTCTCTTGGCGCATCTCGTGCCAACACTGCAATTGTCCATGGAGGATATGATCCTGATCCAAACACGCTAATGGGAAAATATAATGTTGAAGGTGCTAAGCGATGTATAGAGCTGGTTGAAACATTAGATATTGAATTCAAGAAAAGTGGATCCCTGATAGTAGCATTTGATGACGATGACTTAAAAACCCTAGACAAATATTATGAACGCGGATTAATCAATGGTGTCGAACAGATGGAGATTTTGGATGCTGAAGAAGTTCATCAGCGTGAACCTAATCTCTCAAAAGACATTATAGCGGCACTTTGGATTCCAGAGTCCGGAGTAATTAACCCTTGGGAACTTACGATTGCTTTTGCTGAAGTAGCTGTTCGTGAAGGTGTAAAGCTGAGTTTAAATCAAAATGTTATCAATATCGAAAAACAAGATGATCATTACCTAGTAATAACTGAAACCGATCAATTTGAAGCTAAATATGTTGTTAATGCTGCCGGAGTGTATAGTGATAAAATTCACAATATGGTAGCTGAACCTGCTTTCAAAATCAATCCGACCCGAGGTCAATATTTCTTATTAGACAGGGCCAATGGAGAAGTGGTTAAATCTGTAATTTTCCCTTGTCCTACCCCCCTAACCAAAGGTATTTTAGTGTCTCCGACGATTCATGACAATATTTTAGTCGGGCCCGATGCTCAGGCTATACCTGATGCAGAAGATACCTCAACAACTAGAGAAGTATTAGACCAAGTAGGAGAAGAAGCTAAAAAATCTGTTCCTTCTCTGGATTTAAGAACCAATATTAGAAATTATTCCGGGATTAGAGCGAACAGTGATTATAATGACTTTTTTGTTAAAATAAGTGCTCCTAATTTTTTGGATTTAGCGGCAATTAAATCACCCGGTTTAACATGTGCACCGGTCATTGCGACCGAAGGAATCAAGCTTTTGAAAGATGAAGGTTTGGATCTAAAAGAAAAAGAAGAATGGGACGGCACACGTAAGATAGTTCGTTTCAAAGAAATACCGGTTGAAGAAAGAGCTAAGTTCATTAAAAAAAATCCTGAATATGGTCGCGTTATTTGCCGCTGTGAGCATATAACAGAAGGCGAAATTGTTGCGGCTTTGCATAGAGGATTACCTGTAGTTTCATTGGATGCTGTTAAACGTAGAGCGGGAGCGGGAATGGGACGTTGCCAAGGCGGTTTTTGCGGTCCCAGAGTCCAAGAAATAATAGCCAGAGAAACAGGAATTTCACCCTTAGATGTGTTACAAAACAGATCCGGCAGTTATATTCTGATTGGCGAAACAAAAGAAGACAGCTCGGATAATTAAGGGGAGGAATGAATATGCAATTTACTAAAGAATATGAATTAATTGTTATCGGTGGTGGCCCCGCAGGTTTAGCTGCAGCACTTGAGGCACATAAAAAAGGCCTAACTGATATTTTGTTAATAGAACGTGATAAATATTTAGGTGGAATCTTAAATCAATGTATACATAATGGATTTGGACTTCACTATTTCAAAGAAGAATTAACTGGTCCGGAATACTCTAAACGCTTTATGGATCAACTTGCTGAAAATGAGATTGAAGTTGCTTTAGATACTATGGCACTTAGCCTTGAGAATTCTGATGATTGGCGTTATGTTCATACGATGAGCATGACAGATGGCTATCAGATATTACGCAGTAAGGCCGTTATTCTTGCAATGGGTTGTAGAGAACGTACCAGGATGCAAATCCAAATACCGGGTACTAGGGCAGCGGGAATTTTTAATGCCGGTCAAGCTCAATTATATGTGAACCTTGAAGGGTATATGGTCGGGAAAAAAGTCATTATTTTAGGTTCCGGTGATGTAGGCTTAATCATGGCTAGACGAATGACTCTTGAAGGAGCAAAAGTTGTAGCCTGTGTTGAAGTAATGCCTCATCCAGGTGGCTTGAATAGAAATATAGTTCAATGCTTAAAAGACTTTGATATCCCACTTTATTTATCTCATACAATTACTGATATAAAAGGACACGACAGGGTAGAACAAGTTACTGTTCAAGAAGTCGATCAAAATGGGAAACCGATTCCTGGCACAGAGACATATTACGATGTTGATACTGTACTCTTGTCTGTCGGTCTAATTCCGGAAAATGAATTGAGTCGTGAAGCAGGAGTTGAGATTGATCCTAGAACTTCGGGACCGATCGTATATGAAAATTCAGAAACATTGTCTAAAGGAATTTTTGCTTGCGGTAATGTATTGCATGTTCATGATTTAGTTGACTTTGTAACTGAAGAAGCCGAAAGTGCAGGATATTCTGCTGCTTGTTTTGTTCAAGAAGGTGATTGTGTAACTGAAGAAGCGAAAATCCTTAATCTTAAAACAGATTCAAACATAGGCTATTCTGTACCGCAGAAAATACGGGTTGAGGATGTAGACAAGTTAGTTCGAGTTTTCTTCAGAGTGAAAAAAATCTATAAAGAACCGGCAAAAATTGTTTTCCGTGATGAGACAAATAAGGAAATAGCATCATATAATCGTCCGTTTATGTTCCCAGCCGAAATGGAAAATGTAAGTTTGCCGCGAAAACTTTTAGATAAAATAACAGGAACAGAATTAACAATTTCGGTGGAGGGATAAAGAATGATAGAAGAAATTATTTGTATTGTTTGTCCGCGTGGCTGCCACCTTAAGGTAGATCCGGAAAATGATTATGAAGTAACAGGTAATGCTTGTCCGAGAGGAATTCCCTATGGAAAAGCAGAATTAAAAAATCCGACTAGAGTTTTAACCTCAACTGTGATAATTGCAGGTGATGATCTGACGCGTTGTCCGGTTAAAACCGATCAAGCAATACCGAAAGCTAAAATGCATGAAGCTATGCAGTTGATCAATCAGGTTAAATTAAACTCTCCTGTAAAGGTTGGAGATGTAATTATCGAAAATATAGTCGGGTCAGATGCAAACTTAGTAGTTTGTCGTGATATAGGTTAGTTTATCAGTAGTTTATAATGGCCGTGTATAATATATGTAAATAAGATTGAAATATTTTTAATTAGGAGGTGTATCGGATTTTTTAGAAAAAAGTAATTGTTTATTATTTAAAGCCAAAAAATTATTTGTAGGAGGATATTATGGCAAAATACGTAATGGCGTTAGATTCAGGTACAACGAGTAACAGATGTATCTTATTTAATGAAAAAGGTGAGACAATGTCCTTGTCTCAAAATGAATTTACCCAAATTTATCCAAAAGCGGGATGGGTTGAGCATGATGCAAATGAAATCTGGTCAACACAAATAGGTGTAGCAACCGAAGCTATTAATCGAATTAATGCTAAAGCAGATGACATTTCTTCAATCGGTATTACCAACCAACGTGAAACAACCATTGTTTGGGAAAAAGATACAGGCAATCCGATTTATAATGCTATTGTATGGCAATGTCGTAGAACTGCTGAATTCTGTGATGAATTAAAAGCAAAAGGCTATACAGATAAGTTCCGTGAGAAGACAGGTCTGGTTATAGATGCATATTTTAGTGGAACCAAAGTAAGATGGATTTTGGATCATGTAGAAGGCGCACAAGAACGTGCAGAAAAAGGCGAATTGTTGTTCGGTACAGTAGATACTTGGTTAATCTGGAAATTAACAAATGGTAGAGTACATGTAACAGATTATTCAAATGCGTCCAGAACATTGTTGTATAATATTAATGAATTAAAATGGGATGATGAAATCTTAGAGATTCTCAATATTCCAAAAGCCATGCTACCGGAAGTAAAACCCTCCAGTGCTATTTATGGTGAAACCGATCCGGAATATTTCGGTAAACCAATTCCAATTGCAGGCGCAGCAGGTGACCAACAAGCAGCTTTATTCGGCCAAGCATGTTTCTCACCAGGTGAAGCTAAAAACACATATGGAACAGGCTGTTTCTTATTGATGAACACAGGCGAAAAACCTGTATTTAGTAAAAATGGTCTTGTTACAACAATTGGTTGGGGCGTTGATGATAAAGTAAATTATGCTCTTGAAGGTTCAATTTTCGTCGCAGGCGCTGCAATTCAGTGGTTACGTGATGAACTAAGAATCATCGACAGCTCGCCGGATTCAGAATATATCGCAAGCCAAGTAGAAGATACAAATGGCTGCTATGTAGTTCCGGCATTTGTAGGTTTAGGTGCTCCATATTGGGATCAATATGCTAGAGGAACAATCGTAGGAATTACCAGAGGAGTTAATAAACAACACTTAGTACGTGCTACATTAGAATCATTAGCATATCAAACATATGATGTTCTTGAAGCAATGCAACAAGATTCAGGCATTGAGCTAAAAGCTCTCAAAGTAGACGGTGGAGCTTCTAACAATAACTTCTTAATGCAATTCCAAGCAGACATCAATGCAAGTCCTGTATTGCGTCCAAGCAACACAGAAACAACAGCAATGGGTGCTGCATATTTGGCCGGTATTGCGACCGGATTCTGGAAAGGTCAAGATGACGTTTTAGCTAACTGGGCAATTGACCGTGAATTCGAACCTCAAATGGCTGAAGAAGACCGTCAGGCTAGACTCAAAGGCTGGAAAAAAGCAGTTAAGAGATCATTTGATTGGGCAAAAGACGATTAATTAATAAACACTATTATCCGGCCATGATTAAAATTGGCCGGATACAAATTAGTGTACAATATACAATTAAATTGCTATAATTTAATTGATAATTTTGTAAATTATATAAAAAAGGAGATTATTATGATGTATTTTATAGCTGAGCTATTAGGAACATTTATGTTAGTTCTTTTAGGCGATGCAGTTGTAGCTAATGTAAGCCTAAATAAGACTGGCATGAAGGGTGCAGGATCAATTCAAATTACGTTTGCATGGGGTCTTGCGGTAATGTTACCAGCATTTATTTTTGGTAGCGCATCCGGCGCACACTTGAATCCCGCTCTCTCAATTGCATTTGCAGTTGGAGGACTACTTGATGCTTCATTACTACCGCAATATATCGGTGGTCAATTCTTAGGTGCCTTCCTTGGTGCTGTTGTAGTTTATCTACTATATAAAAAGCACTTTGATGAAACACCTGAAGTTGCTACACAACGTGGTGTATTTTGTACAGCACCAGCAATTAGAAGTGTTGGTTTTAACTTATTGAGTGAGATTGTTGGTACATTCGTCTTAGTTTTTGCTATTTTAGGTGTACCGGCGGCAGCTCCTGCTGGAGTTAACAACCTCTTAGTATTCGGTATTATCGTATCAATCGGTATGTCCTTAGGTGGATTAACCGGCTACGCTATCAATCCGGCTCGTGACCTCGGACCTAGAATTGCATATGCAGTCTTGCCGTTCAGAGACAAAGATGCTGATTGGGGATATGCATGGATTCCGGTAATTGGACCAATCGTTGGTGCAATTATTGCTATGCTCTTATTCCAAGGCTTGCAAGGAATCGAAGGATTCTTCCCGGGCTAGATTACTTAACTATTTGCAGATGAGAAGATTATTTTATTAGTTCTTAACAAGTAAAGTAATAATACTCAAAACAAAAGCTCGTAACTTAATTGTTACGAGCTTTTTTGGTGGGAGAAGCTGGATTTGAACCAACGAAGTCGAATGACAACAGATTTACAGTCTGCCCCCTTTGGCCACTTGGGTATTCTCCCGCATATTTATTTTTTAAATATTACATAATTTGGTGGGCCATCAGGGACTTGAACCCCGGACAAACCGGTTATGAGCCGGTGGCTCTAACCAACTGAGCTAATGGCCCATCACATTTATGCAACGACATTGATTATACTTATCAAAAAATAAGATGTCAAGTATTTTATGTATTTTCCTTATTGGAGCTATTAATTAATTATGGTAGTTTAGGTGAGTTAATAAAAATATTTTTATTATTGTCATGTTTACTCATAAACTTTTACAGGACTTAAAAAAGCCCGCTTATTAATAAGACAGGCTTAATATGATTATAAAAGCAAGACACATAACGCTTAATATTTAATCGGCATAATTATCAAAATATCCTTGAATGTAGACGATAGGCGTTCCTTTGTCTCCACTGCCGGAAACTAAGTCTGATAATGAACCGAGCAGATCAGTAATTTGACGTGGTGTTGTGCCTTCAGATTCTTCAGAATCAATGGGCTTATCTTTAAGAGCTTTTCTTTCTTGAATTCTTTTAGTGATTAATACTTTTTGTTCATCACTGGACAGATCTTTATATTCATTATCAGCAATGTATTTTAATTTCAGTTCGTTTGGTGTGCCGATTAGGCCGGGAGTAAAAGCAGGGGAAACAACAGGATCAGCCAATTCCCATATTTTCCCGATCGGATCTTTAAATGCTCCATCGCCATAAATCATTACCTCAACATTCTTTTCGGTTAAGGCATACATTCTGCCGGCAATTTGATCAACAATTTTTTGACAATCTCTGGGGAATAACTTAATTTCAGTTTCACTGGCTTTATTAGAACCTAACAGTCCGTATTCTTCGTTAAAACCGTGTTGCTCTGTAGGATCATTCAGTATGTCCGCTAAACCCATTACAAATTCAGCACCGGCAGCCTTTAATTGAGCGATACTTTGTTCCCTTGTGTGTATATCACAAGCAATGACATTTTTTGTGTAATCAAGTATTTTGCGACAATCATTTGCAAAAATAATTTTACATTCAGCACCTGCTTCTTCAACAATATCGCGATAGATACTTATATAATCCACCCCTGTAAATGGATGTTTGGTTTTCCCAAAAGCTTTTAAAAATTGTTCTTCATCTAAAACTTCATGCCAAGGATTAATGCCGCTTCCGATCATTAAGTAATAATCAAATAATCTGTTGCCGACCTCATCTGCCGGAAAGCTGAGTTGAATAATTACTTTTTCAGTTGCTGCTGCAATTCCCTTTAACAAAATAGAGAATCTGTTGCGGGAAAGAATTGGTAGGGTAAGACCTATTTCCGTGCGGCCTTCCAATTTTTTGATAACATCATTTTTGATATCTTCAACTGTTGCATAGTTACCTTGCGTTCTGGCTACAATTGACTCTGTAAGTGCTATTACATCACGGTTTCTGATTGAATATCCTTCAGCATTTGCAGCATTGATAATCAATTGGGGTACCATTTCGGCTAAATTATCTCCGTCTTTGAAGATCGGTGCTCGTATTCCTCGTGCGACAGTTCCTATATAACGTGTCATTTTTCGCTCCTTAATATAGATTAAGATTATAAAGCAAAGACATTATACCCTTTATTATTGAAAATAAACAAGTTGAACGAAGAGAAAAATTTTGTTATATCAATTTGTCTCAACTATTAGATGATTTACTTGCAACAAAAATTTACAAGTTGTAGAGTAAGACTACATTTTAATCTTAATCTGAATTTTGAATATATTAATTATTTTCTAATTATGATTTATTTAAAGGGGAGGTACAAATGACATTTAATAAAAAATTGGGTGAAACATTAAAAGGTGGCGTCATTATGGATGTCATTAATAAAGAACAGGCAATAATTGCTGAAGATGCAGGTGCTGCCGCAGTGATGGCTTTAGAAAGAGTTCCTGCAGATATAAGAGTTGCAGGTGGTATTTCTCGCATGAGCGATCCTGCAATGATCAAAGAAATTATGAGTGCGGTAAAAATTCCTGTAATGGCCAAAGTAAGAATAGGACATATTGTTGAAGCTCAAATTTTGCAGGCAATCGGTGTAGATATGGTTGATGAGTCTGAAGTTCTTTCTCCAGCTGACAATGATTACCATATAGATAAAAGTAAATTTGAAGTACCATTTGTCTGTGGTGCCAGAGATCTGGGTGAAGCTTTACGCCGTATCCAAGAAGGTGCTGTATTAATCAGAACAAAAGGTGAGCCAGGTACAGGTGATGTTGTCCAAGCTGTAACTCATATGAGACAGATAATGGGTGATATAAAAGCTGTTCAAAGTTTGCGTGAAGATGAATTATCAGTAGCTGCCAGAGATTTGCAAGTATCTTATGAAGCCTTGCAATATGTTCACCACAACGGCAAATTACCGGTTCTGAATTTTTCTGCCGGTGGTGTTGCAACTCCTGCAGATGCTGCACTAATGGTTCAGCTTGGTGCAGATGGAGTCTTTGTCGGGTCAGGCATATTTAAATCAGGAGATCCTGCAAAGAGGGCAAGAGCAATTGTTGAAGCTGTTGCCAATTTTGATGATCCGGAGCGTTTAGCTAAGATTAGTGAAAATCTTGGCGAGGCAATGGTCGGAATAAATGAAGATGAAATTGAAATAATGCTAAGTGAACGCGGACGTTAATTTTATCTAACTAAATTTCATTTAAGTGATGTTTACTGAGGCTCTTTTTGATTAGGTTTAATCTTAATAAAGACAAATTGTTAAAACATCACTTTTTTTATTCTCAAAACTGTTTTTTGTAATCAATAAATAACCAAGTCAGGATTACAATTGTGTTATTATATTGATGATGTATTTTTAGAGGAGAAATTAATGTCAGAGCTGTCACAAGTTGATATATATACTGATGGTGCTTGTTCCGGCAATCCCGGACCCGGAGGTTGGGCTGCGATTCTCAAAGTTGGTCCGTATGAAAAGGAGCTTTCCGGATTTGTTCCTGATACAACTAATAATCGAATGGAATTAACAGCAGCTATCAAGGGTTTGTCAGAGCTAAATCGACCATGTTCTGTAAATTTATACAGTGATTCTGCCTATCTAGTTCGGGCTTTTAATGAAAAGTGGATTGAAAATTGGCAAAAAAATGGTTGGCGTAATTCTGCCAAGCAACCTGTGAGTAATAGTGATTTATGGAAAGAATTGATTGATTTAACCAAACAACACGAAATTAGGTGGATCTGGGTTAAAGGTCATGCGGATAATCCCTATAATAATCGTTGTGATGAACTGGCTGTACAAGAAATTAAACAAAACAGTTAATTATTGAGCTGCAGAGTAGTTGATATCAGAAGAGGATATATTAAATGTCAAGAAACTTTGATTTTAGGGAAAAGGTAATTGATTCTCAAAATAAATTTTCCGGGAATATTTTTGAAGTAAGAGTAGATCAAGTTGAGTTGCCGGATGGAAATAAGTCATTCAGAGAAATTGTAAAACATCATGGGGGAGCCTCTATAGTTGCATTAACGGATGATCAATCAATCTTCTTGGTTGAACAATATCGAATTTCTGTAGGCCAAACGGTTCTTGAAATACCCGCCGGAAAAATAGAAGAGGGTGAAGAACATCTATTCTGTGCTCAACGGGAATTGAAAGAAGAAATAGGTGCTACCGCTACAAATTGGGAATTGTTAACTGATTTTTATCCTACGCCCGGATATTGTAGTGAAGTTATTCATATTTTCTTAGCCAGAGATTTAGTCCTTGGCCAGCCTGAGCTGGATCAGGGGGAATTCTTAAGAGTTAAAAAGATCAAGTTGGAGCAAGCTTTGAAGATGGTTTATCAAAATAAAATAAAAGATAGCAAATCAATAATCGGCCTCTTATTAACTGCTCAAAGATTACAGGAGGAGTTAAATGGCTGAACAAGTCACAAAAAAAGTTAATAAAACTGATGAAATTATTTCCGTATTTATCATAGCGGCAGCAATTTTATTAAGCTTTATGTTTTGGGCTCCGAGTAGTATGACCGGTCTTTTAGGTAAATATTTTAAACAAGTTGGTCACGGTTTTTTCGGAACACTTGCGGTGGTGTTTCCGGTTATTTTATTTGTAATAGGTTTAGATAGAATCATATCTAAGACTAGAAAGGTTTCTCAAGCTAGAAAAAATTGCACTGTGCTTTTGTTTTTGTGTGCAGTTGTTTTGATTTCGACAGTTTATTTGGAACCGAATACAGTTTTTTTAGCGACCAGGTCAAGTGGTAAATCGTCTGTCTTGAAAGCAATATCTTTATTCTGGCAGTCAGGATTAAAACCTGAACTGGTTTCACAATCAACAATTTGGAGTGGTGGTTTAATTGGCGGAATCTGTGGTTTATCTTTAAATGTACTGACCGGTAAAACCGGTTCGATTATTATTATTTCAACAATGATTTTGGCTTTAATTGTGGTTGTTTTTAATGTTTCTTATACTCATTATTTGCAAAAATCGGCAGAGGTCTTACAACAATCAAGATTAAGATACGAAGAGAAACGAAGATTAAAAGCTGAACGAATTGCCCAAGCTGAAGCTGAACAGGCAGAAAATATGGACGAGTTTGAGACTGAATCAAGCTATGATGTAAACGCTACAGTTTTAGCTGAATCTGAAGAAGAACAAGCCGAATTCGGTTTTGATTTATCAAAGAATACTTCAGATAAAGATCCTCATGAAGTATCCAGTGAATGGATTAAACGGGAACTAGCAAAAGAAAAAAATCAACCTTATGAGGAGCCGCATCAAATTACATATGATTTACCGGATGGCTCTTGGACGGTTGATTCTACAGAGGAGGATTTTCCGACAGATGACCAAAGTATAGATTTCAATCTGCCTTCATTCGAGATCCAAGATGAGGGAAATAATGCAATAAGTACTAGCGAGCCGGAGTTTCAATTTGATCAATCTAATTTGAGATCCAATAAAACTGATGATTTTAATACTGATTCTAGTTCTAGTTCTGACACAGATCAGTCTGAACTAGAAAAATCTGAAAGGCACATTGTTTCTGAGCAGGATCCTACTGAAGAAAGGGCGGATCAGATTGAGCATGCCGATGTAGAAGACATTGAAGATAAAGGCAGGGCTCATTGGGAAGATCGGGCAGAGGACGCTGTAGGAGCTGAAATTCCTCAAATGAAAAAGCAGACTAAACGGAAACAGATAGCTTTAACAGATAAGTATATTACACCTCCTCTGGATTTATTGAATTCAGATCCCAAAAACAAAAAGGATTTAATAGATACTGCTGAGATTCAAAGTCTAGGTCAAAGATTGGAACAAACCTTAACTGATTTTGGAGTTGATGCTAAAGTTGTTAATTATACAACGGGTCCTACAATTACTCGTTTTGAATTGTCTCCGGGTCCCGGGGTAAAAGTATCACGAATTACAAATTTATCAGATGATATTGCTCTATCCTTGGCTGCAATCGGTGTAAGAATAGAAGCACCGATACCGGGTAAGCCTGCAATCGGGATTGAGATTCCGAATAAAGAAACAGAACCAGTTTTGTTGAGAGGAATCATCGAGTCTGAGGCATTTAAAAAAGCTGAATCAAATTTAACTGCCGGTATTGGACGTGATATTCAAGGGAATGAAATACTTTGTGATTTAGAAAAAATGCCACATTTGCTAATAGCAGGAGCCACCGGATCAGGGAAATCAGTTTGTATTAATGCAATCATTATTTCTTTAATCTATCGAACAGGTCCTGCAGATCTCAAAATGATCATGATAGACCCTAAAGTTGTAGAATTGAATGTTTATAATGGAATACCACATTTACTTCAACCTGTAGTTACAGATCCTAAGAAAGCATTCGGAGCCTTAAATTGGGCAGTTACAGAAATGGAAGAACGTTATGAAAAATTTGCTGAGAATTCTGTCCGAGATTTTTCTGCATACAATTCATTGATATCTTCCGGTCAGATTGAAGGAGAAAAATTACCGTCGATCTTGATTATTATCGATGAGCTGAGTGATCTGATGGCTACGACACCGACTGAAGTTGAAGATGCAATTGCCAGGTTAACGGCGATGGCTAGAGCTGCGGGAATTCACTTGATCATTGCTACGCAAAGACCATCGGTAGATGTAATTACAGGAGTAATCAAGGCTAATATTCCATCCAGAATTGCATTTACAGTCGCTTCTCAAGTCGATTCACGGACTATTCTGGATATGGGTGGTGCAGAAAAATTACTTGGAAAAGGCGATATGCTTTATTATCCTCAAAGTGCTTCTAAACCTAAACGAGGTCAAGGTGGATTTGTGACCGATGCTGAAGTTGAGCGGGTGATTCGTTACCTTAAAGGAATTTATGAAACAGATTATGATGAATCGGTGGCTAAAGCGATTGAGAACGTTGGCAGTGGAGGATCAGGTCCGCTTGGTTCAATGAACAGAGACAGCGAAGAAGATGAATTGTTGGCAGATGCGATCAAAA
The DNA here is from genome assembly GCA_012522435.1 of Clostridiaceae bacterium. Taxonomy (GTDB): domain Bacteria; phylum Bacillota; class Clostridia; order Saccharofermentanales; family DTU023; genus UBA5436. The sequence goes on from JAAYKK010000081.1 coordinate 12,465, forward strand.
TGGTAATTGAATCAGAGTATGCTTCGATTTCTTTATTACAAAGACGTTTAAGTATAGGTTATCCGCGAGCTGCTCGTTTAGTTGATAGATTATATGATTTGAATATCATTGGGCCTTTTGAAGGCAGTAAACCCCGAAAAGTTTTAATGACTCCGGAGGAGTATTTGGCTTCGCAAGAAGAAGAATCAGATTAATATTTAAACAAAAACGAAAATATATGAGGATGATATGGCACAAATAATAGATGGTAGCTTGATAGCAAAAGAAATACGTCAAGAAATCGCGAAACAAGTAGAACAATATATTGCACAAGGTTATAGAAGACCGGGCTTATCCGTAATTTTAATCGGTAATGATCCGGCATCTGAAATCTATGTCAGAAATAAACAAAAAGCTTGTGTTGAAGTTGGTTTTGAATCCACAATTCACAAACTGGAATCGGACATTTCTCAATCAGAAATATCCCGGATAATTCATCAGCTGAATCAAGATGAAAAGGTTGATGGCATTCTTTGTCAACTACCGATCCCAGAACATTTGTCCGAACAAAAAATAATTGAAGCAATTGATCCCAAGAAAGATGTAGATGGTTTTCATCCGATTAATGCTGGACGTTTATTTTCAGGAATGGATTCATTGTTGCCTTGTACTGCTGCCGGAATCATTCAGATGTTAAAGAGAATTGATTATGATTTCATCGGTAAAAATGCATTGGTCATTGGCAGAAGTAATATCGTAGGAAAACCCACAGCAATATTATTGTTAAATGAAAACTGTACCGTTACAATAGCTCATTCTAAAACAGAGAATCTAGCCCAGCTTTGTCAAAAAGCTGATTTACTCGTTACGTCTGCCGGTAAAGAGAACTTCATCCGTGCCGAATATACAAATCCGGATCAAGTTATTATTGATGTTTCGATTAATCGCAATCAATTTGGTAAGGTTGTAGGCGATGTAGATTTTAAAGAAGTGAGCCCGCTGGTCAAAGCAATCACACCTGTTCCTGGGGGGGTTGGACCTATGACAATTGCTATGCTGCTTGAAAACACACTCACTGCATACCTGAAATTTGTAAAAAACAATTTCAAGGAACAACAAGAAAGTAATATATGAAAGATATTGTAATAGAATCTGCAGAAATAGTTGCGATCGGTACTGAATTATTAATTGGTCAAACTTTAAATACAAATAGCTACTATCTGGCAAATCAATTAACTTTGCTTGGTATAAGCTCTTATCATCAATCTGTTGTGGGAGATAATCCTGATCGAATAATAAATACAATAAGAGCTGCATTAAAGAGGGCAGATCTAGTTATTACCAGTGGAGGTTTAGGTCCGACTGCAGATGATCTGACTATGGAACTGGTAGCAAAAGCTGCCGACAAAGAACTTGTAATGGATCGAGCAAGTAAACAAAGAATTTCCGATTATTTTACTTCTATTGGCAGAACAGTTTCTGATAACAATTGGAAACAAGCTATGAAGCCAGAAGGGGCATTGGTGATGCCTAATACAAACGGTACAGCCCCGGGGGCAATTCTTGTTTTTGAATATGAAGGTGCTACTAAAGCTATTGTTTGTTTTCCCGGTCCTCCGAGTGAACTCCGACCTATGTTTGAATTATCATTAAAACCCTGGTTGGAAGAAAGGGTTGCTTATCAGTTTGAACATAGATTCTTGCATATGATGGGCATCGGCGAATCTAGTGCTGAATTAGAGCTGCAAGACTTAATAAAAAGTCAAACAAATCCAACGATTGCACCTTATGCTTCACCGGGAGAAGTCTGCTTTCGTATTACGCAAAGAATAAAAAGGAATCAAGCTGAACCTGACCTGATTTCACCCGTTGTGAAAGAAATCAAAAAACGTTTAGGTCAATACATATATGAGGACGGAGAACGGACACTTCCTGAGATTGTTTTACAATTGTTGCAAGCAAAGCAGCAGACAGTCGGTTTCGCTGAATCATGCACAGCAGGCATGATTTCTTCAGAATTCGGTAATCTTCCTGGTGTTTCGGATGTCTTTAAAGGTTCTATTATTTCTTATAGCAATCAAATCAAACGCAATGTTCTCGGTGTATCTTCTAAGATTTTAGAAAATCAGGGTGCGGTCAGCAGAGAGTGTGCTGAAGCAATGGCAAGAGGAGCAAGAAAAACCTTGCTGACGGATCTAGCAATTTCTGTGACAGGTATTGCCGGACCAAGCGGCGGCACAAAAGATAAACCTGTAGGTCTTGTCTATCTAGGCGCAGACTATCAAGGGCAAATCACAACTGAAAAGCATTTGATAAGAGGTAATCGTGAAAGAGTACGGACAGTAGCTTCACTGAGGGCTTTTCATCTTGCTTGGCGCTGCCTCAAAGAAAAATCAGATGCCTAATTTATCAAATTTTATTAATTTTTACTAAAAAGGTTAAGTAATTCCGGCGAAAACAGCTTGACCTGCCTTTTGCATTTGATATAATGGAAAACAAACAATTGTTCTATTAGGAGGACTATATGGCAAGACGTCGTAGAAAATCAAAAAGTAAACAAATTTCCAATCCTCAATCTGAGACGGAACGCCAAGAAGCCTTAAAAATGGCTTTAGGTAAAATTGAGAAAGAGATGGGGAAAGGTGCAGTCATGCTGTTGGGCGATGACGATTATGAATTGGAAATTGACACTATTCCCACAGGCGCTTTGTCTTTGGATTTAGCACTAGGTATTGGCGGTTTGCCAAAAGGCAGAGTAGTTGAAATATTCGGTCCTGAGTCATCAGGTAAAACTACTGTAGCCTTGCATGTTATTGCTGAAGCTCAAAAAGATGGCGGAATAGCAGCTTTTGTTGATGCTGAACACGCTTTAGATCCGGGCTATGCCGAAAAAATAGGCGTGGATATTGATCACTTGATAATCTCCCAACCCGATAATGGTGAAGAGGCATTAGAAGTCGCAGAGGCATTGGCACGCAGCGGTGCGGTAGATATTATTGTAGTTGACTCAGTAGCTGCTTTAGTTCCGCGTTCGGAAATCGAAGGGGAAATGGGCGATGCAACCATGGGCGTACAGGCTAGATTGATGTCGCAAGCATTGCGTAAACTCTCCGGTGTATTACATAAGTCTAATACGATGATTATTTTTATCAATCAATTAAGAGAAAAAATAGGTATCATGTTTGGTAATCCTGAAACTACTACAGGCGGTAGAGCACTTAAGTTTTATTCATCAGTTCGTTTAGACATTAGAAGAATAGAAACCTTACGCGACGGTAATGATGTTATCGGTTCGAGAACCAGAGCAAAAGTTGTCAAAAATAAAGTTGCTCCTCCCTTCAAAGAGGCTGAATTCGATATCATTTACGGAGAAGGAATCTCTAATGAAGGCTGCATCCTGGACTTAGCTGCTGATTTGGATATTATTAACAAAAGTGGTTCTTGGTACTCTTATGGTGAAATCAGGATTGGGCAGGGCAGAGATAATGCACGTCAATGGCTCAAAGATAATCCGGAGCTTATGACTGAAATAGATAATAAAGTACGCGAATATTATGAACCGGAAGAAGATGATGATGAAGAAGAAATGACAACAGAAGAAAAAACAGATAATAAGGCTCAAGATGACTTAGATGCATTGTTGAATCTGGATGCCGAATAAGTTTATTAATCATAGTCAAGAATATGAATCAAGAAAAATCTTATGCAGAACGCTTATCAAAAGCGCAAGAACTTGTTTCACAACTCCATAAAAGCTTTCCTGAACAAGGAAAAACTAATCAAGCCTCTGATGTCTCCACCAAGCATCAAGAGGCTTATTCTAAACTGCGCACAAGAGCTCTGAAATATATAGGGATTGATCGGGGTAGGTCTTTTGGGCAAGTGAAAAGAATTCTTATGAGAGACTTGCCTGAAATATCTGAAGCTAATTCCCAATTGGTAGACATGGTTATCCAGGATCTGATTAATGATCAGTATTTGGATGAATATCTTTGCGGTCGTAGAATCATTAAACGACATTCAGGACGTGCTCAAAAATCTAAAGAATACATCAGACAACTTATGTATAAACAGGGCATCAGTCCTGCTGTGATTAAGGATACTGTCCTAGAAATAGATGATGATTATCAAACGGCTGAAAGATACAGACTGGTAAAACAAGCAGAATGGGATATTTCTAATCCGGGAAGAGTAATGCGTCATCTTGCTGCACGTGGATATTCTGCTGGTATTAGCCGAAAGATTGTGCAAAAATGGTTAGATGATGTCGCAACAAAATAATAACACTTTTTATATTTTATCTTTAGGTTGTCCTAAGAACGAAGTTGATGCAGAATGTATGAGTTATGCTCTAAGCAATGCAGATTATAACTTTGTAGATGATCCGTTTAAAGCTAATTATTTAATAGTTAATACTTGCGGATTTATTCAATCTGCGAAAGAAGAAGCAATTTCTGCAATATTGGACTTGGCTGAGATTAAGCAAAAAAACTTGGAGCATAATCTTGTGTCTCATTTAATTGTGACCGGTTGCTTAAGTCAACGCTATGCAAAACAAATTTACAGTGAATTTCCGGAAGTAGATTTAGTATTAGGAACAGCTCAATATGATCAAATTGTAGAATCTGTGTATAAATTAAAAGAAAACCAGAATTTACGAAAATCTTTGCCGGAAAAACCTGGCAGTCTGGATCATTTATTTCACGGAGAACAGGCAGCAACAGATCGCTCATATGCGTATTTGAAAATTGCAGAAGGGTGTTCTAATCACTGTGCCTTCTGTGCGATACCCGGAATAAGAGGCCCATTACTTTCAAGAAAACTTGAAGATGTGGTTGCTGAGGCAAAAATACTAACTGAACGTGGTTTTAAAGAAGTTATACTAATAGCACAAGATACTACTCGCTATGGCTTAGATATCTATGGTAAACCCTACTTGATTGAACTGCTAAAAGAGCTAATCGGAATACCGAATATCGGTTTGATACGCTTAATGTATGTTTATGGCGATGTGTTTTCTGATGAGTTAATTGATTTTATGGCAGAACATGAACAGATAGCAGCTTATATCGATTTACCGATTCAGCATGCATCTGATAAAATTCTCAAATCGATGGGTAGAAGGGATACTAATCAACAATTAAGACAATTAATTGCTAAATTGCGTTCAAAGATCCATAATCTAATACTAAGAACGACTGTTTTGGTCGGATTTCCGGGTGAGACAGATCAAGACTTTATAGAATTGAAAAATTTTATTGAGGATATTAAATTTGATCGCTTAGGTTGTTTTGTTTTTTCGCCTGAAGAAGGAACCAGAGCTTATAAAATGTCAGATCTGCCACCGGCTGAGATAGCTGAAAGCAGGTATCATGAGATCATGACTTTGCAGCGAAAGATCTCTTTGGAAAAAAACAAAGCAAGAATTGGCCAGATTTATCAAGTGTTATTGGAAGATATCAGTGAGGATGGAATATTTTTTGTTGGTCGCAGTTACGGTGAAGCGCCGAACATAGATCCTTCGATTTTTGTTCTGGCTCAACAAGCCGACTTGAAAATCGGTGACGTGGCTGCAGTAAAAATCATTGATGCAGACGATTATGAATTAATAGGAGTAAGTACTGATGAACATACCTAATCGCTTAACGATACTACGCATGATTCTTGTACCGTTTATTATTTTATTTATGTTACCTGTAATGAATTGGACTTTCTGGAATGAGTTTGTAACAACTCAGACAGCCCAAATTATTGCCCTAGTTTTATTTGCCATAGCTTCCTTGACAGACTTTCTAGACGGCTATATTTCTCGTAAGTATGATTTGGTAACTAATATGGGAAAATTTTTGGATCCGATAGCCGATAAATTACTTGTGATTTCTGTATTTGTTGCTTTAGTTGAATTAAACAGAATTCATACCTATGTTGTATTGATAGTTTTAGCTCGTGAGTTCTTGGTAACCGGCTTACGTCTTTTAGCTGTAGAACAGGGAAGTGTGATTGCTGCGGGTCCTTGGGGAAAAGCAAAAACAACTCTACAGATTGTTGCAATCCTTTGGCTAATGCTGGAACCGATTATTTTCCATGCATCAAATTTTAATGCCTTAACGGGCACTGGTAGAACGTTGACAATTGTGGGTGATGTGTTGGTTGCTATTTCTCTAGTACTGACTATTGTTAGCGGCATGGATTATTTACTAAAAAACAAACATTTTTTAACAAATGCCTAAATACTTGACATTTCAGTTTTGTTTGTTTACAAATATATGCGTACTATAAATAAAATTTGTGGAGGTTATTATGTCTGCTGAAGATATTTTTGAACAGGTTAAAGAATTATTAGTCGATCAATTAGGTGTGGATGAAGAAGCAATCACAATGGATTCCGATTTCATTGATGATCTCAATGCCGATTCTCTTGATATTGTAGATTTAATCATAACTCTTGAAACAGAATATGATATTTCTATCCCTGATGAAGATGCCCAACGTTTGAAAACAGTTGGCGATGCGGTAGATTTTATCGTTGAGAACGCTGACTAAAAGTATACTGATTGACAAAGCATTATAAATGTTTAAATGAAATTAGGGATACTTTGGTATCCCTTTTTTTCTTTGATTTTCGGAGATAGATAATGAACAGCTCTAAGAAGTTTTGTCAGAAAAATCAGATTAAGTTTGATAATCTTGAATTAATCAAATCAGCTTTGACTCATTCAACTTATGCTTATGAGAATCAAGGAGAAGTAAAATACGATAATGAGCGTTTAGAATTTTTAGGTGACGCTGTGTTACAATTAACAATCAGTGATGTTTTGTTTCGACTTAAACCTGAGATTAATGAGGGTTTGATGACAAAATATCGTGCCTTGGTTGTTTGTGAAGATACATTAACTCAAGTTGCATATGATCTTAATCTGGGAAAACATCTTTATCTGGGTAAAGGTGAAGAAATGACCGGAGGTCGTGAAAAGGCTTCTAATCTATCAAATGCATTGGAAGCCGTATTTGGAGCAATATATTTAGATCAAGGTTTTGCCTATGTAAAAGAAATTATCATGCAATACTTGGGGAAATATGTTGAACTGGCTATTGCAGGTAAAATGATTTACGATTTTAAGAGCAGATTATTAGAATTGGTACAAAGTACTAAGGGCAATAGCACAATGAGCTTTGAAATAATAAATGAAGAAGGGCCTGTGCATGATCGCATTTTTACTGCTGCAGTCATCTTAGATGAGAAAAAGATTTCAACAGGTAAAGGATCAAGCAAAAAAGAAGCTGAACAGAAAGCTGCGAAAATCGCTTTGCAAATTTTATCATGTGATATAAACGGATGTCAGATTTCTCTCGACTCCGTAATAATAAATAATAATAATTAATAAATAAACATTAAGGACCTCTGAAAAGTGTATCTAAAGTCTCTTAGAATGCAAGGATTTAAATCCTTTCCCGACCAGACTGTAATTGAATTCCATCAAGGAATAACAGCTATAGTCGGACCTAATGGCTCGGGGAAATCAAATATTACAGATGCCATACGTTGGGTTTTGGGTGAACAAAGTGCCAAGACTTTACGTGGTTCGCGTATGGAAGATGTTATTTTCAGCGGCACTGAGACTAGGCGTCAATTAGGTTTTGCCGAGGTTACGATAACTTTTGATAATAAGGATCACCATATTCCCCTAGATTATGAAACGGTTGAAGTTACCAGACGCTATTATAGATCCGGGGATAGTGAATATCTGATAAATAAAGTTCAATGTAGATTAAAAGACATCCGTGAATTATTTCTGGATACAGGAATTGGCCGTGACGGTTATTCCATTATCGGTCAGGGTAGAATCGATCAGATTCTAAGTGATAATTCTGAAGATAGACGTAAGGTTTTTGATGAAGCAGCCGGTATAGTTAAGTACAAGATGCGTAAAAGAGAAGCTGAGCGTAAATTAGAAAGGACCGAACAGAATTTACTCAGGATTGATGATATTGTTCGGGAATTAGAACAACGTTTAGACCCTTTAGCGGAACAAGCAGAGAAAGCAAAAATTTATCAACAATTATCTCACGAGATGAGATCTACTGATATTGGCTTATCTTTATACGATATCAAACGAAATCAGTCTGAATTAGAAAAAAGCCAGCAAGCTTCCAACGATCTCTCTCTCGATTTGAATTCGGCCAGAGAATTATCTCGCAAATTAAAAACAGATTATCAGGAATCTGAAAAAAAGATCAGTTTAATTGATCAAGAAATTGAAACACAACGTTTAAGCGAATCTTCCAAAAATGCAGATTTAGCAGAAATTCGTGAAAAAAGAGCAATAGCAAAAGAAAGACAACGTTCTTTAGATTTGCAGATAGATTCAGCAAAAGAACAGCAAACAGAGCTTAAAATAGAAGAACGTTTATTAGATGGTGATTTAGAACAAAAGCAAAGTCGCAGAAAAAGCTTAGAAACAGAAGTTGAACAATTAACAAAAGAATTTACAGCAGAAACAGAGATTCTGGACAAAAGAAATCATCAATTAATTGAACTCAGTTCAAAAATTGTTGACTTGAATGCTGAATTACAAAATAAGCGAGATGAGCTGTTCACCTTGCAAAAATCTACCACTTCTTTTAGCCAAGAAGTGTCATTTGTAGCAGAGCAAATTTCTCTGATTAAGAATGAGCTTGAGCAATTAGAAGTTGAACATAAGCAAGTTTATGCTAAATATACTGAACAACAAATCCTACACGAACGAGAAAAATCAGAATTTGAGGCAACAAGTTCTGATCTTGCTGAAGCACGTAAAGTTGTTGATCAAATTAGAACAGAACTTGATCAACTTGATCGGAAAAAACAGAGTTTAGCAAATGAGTATCATAATTCCAGATACCGTTTAAATACTTTGCAAGAGCTTGAAGCTAGTCGAGAAGGCTTTCATCAGGCTGTAAAATCCTTAATGCGACAGATTGAGCTGGATAAAGATTTTGGACAAGGAATTCATGGTCCTTTAGCAGAATTAATCAGGGTTCCTCTGCAATATGAGAAAGCAATTGAAATTGCATTGGGAGCGGCTTTACATAATATAGTAACTACAACTAAAGCTGATGCTTCTCGGATGATTGAGTGGCTAAAACAAACCAAATCAGGACGCGAGACATTTCTGCCTTTAGATACAATTAGATCAAGATATATTTCGGAATCTGATTTTAAACAGCTCGAATCATTGCACGGTTTTCTTGGAATTGCTTCCGGAGTTGTGGATTTTTCAGAAGAATATAAAGACATAATAGGGCACTTGTTGGGCAGAGTGATTATTGCCGATGATCTTGAACATGCTCTGCAAATCTCTTCAGCCTTGCAACGAAAATATCGGATTGTAACTCTAGCCGGTGATATTGTACAAATAGGAGGTTCAATGACCGGTGGAGAAAATAAAAAACAGTCTGCTGGCTTATTGCGCAGAAATCGAGAAATCTCTGAATACCAAGAAAAAATTGAAATCTTAAAACAAAATATCCAAGATCTTAACCAAGCAATAGAGAATCAAACCCAAAGTTTGCTGAAAAAAGGTCAAATTCAAACTGATTTAGAAAATCAATATGTTAACCAGGAAAAACATATTTTTCAAATTGAAACCAGTACCGAACAGACAAAACATGATCTGGAGCAATTAATAGAAGAAATTAAAGTAAAATCTGAAAATTTAATCAATTATCAAACCAGAACAGAAGTAGTAGAACAAAAAAGACTACAAGCCGAAGAAAATCTAGTCCGGACAGAGCAAAAAAAACATGATTGTGAAGCAAGTCTAAAACTATTACAACAAGAGCAAGTTTCTGAAAATAAAATTATTAAGGATCTTCAAGAACAAGTGATGCAATTGAATATTTCACTTGAAACAAAGAGGGAATCTTTAGCAAACTTTTCTGAGTTGACCGAACAAGCTGAACAAGATTTTGTTGCACAGAGAGCAAGACAAGAAGCAGTAGCTGAACAAATTGTAAATGCTCAAAACGAACTTAAAAAGCTGGCCGAACAAAAGGCAGAATATGAAGAAGCATATCGTATGCTTGAACAAGAGCTTGCACAATTGGCACTAGACATTCAAAATAAACAGCAGGAAAGAATTGCTATCGAAAAAAGACAACATAGTTTGTTTACAGAAGTAGAATTGCAGGCAGAACAAGTTTCAAAGCTTCAAATCCAGTTGGAGCGTTCCGGACAACGTACTGAAAGACTGGAGCAGAGTATAGTCTCCTCCAAAAATCATATTTGGGAAAATTATGATATTACTTATATAGAGCTTGATCCTGAACAATATCCGATTACTAATTTAACTAAATCCAGAGAGATATTAAAAGAAATAAAACAGAAAATTAGAGATCTAGGTCCGGTAAATCCAAATGCGATAGAGGAATATGATCAAGTTTTTGAAAGACATGACTTCATGTTAACTCAAAAAGAAGACATTGAATTATCCAAGGAAAAATTGATAGAAGTAATTGATGAACTGGAAACTGCAATGTCTGAACAATTTATTGAAAATTTTGCCCAGATAAATCAAAATTTTAAAGAAGTATTTTCCGCATTATTTGTGGGTGGTGAGGCTGAACTTGATCTTGAAACTGATGATCCTCTGACAGCAGGAATTATCATAAAAGCCCAACCTCCCGGAAAAAGATTGCAAAATATGAGTTTGTTATCCGGTGGTGAAAGATCCTTAACTGCAATTGCACTATTGCTTGCGATCTTCAGATTAAGGCCGGCCCCGTTTTGTGTTCTAGACGAAGTAGAGTCTGCTTTGGATGAAACTAATATAATTAGATTCACCGAGTATTTAAGAAAGTACACTGATGAATCACAATTTGTATTGGTTACGCATCGTAAGGGTACGATGGAGGCTTCTGAACGTTTATATGGTATAACTATGAAAGAACGTGGTGTTTCAAAAGTACTTTCATTAGGCTTGACAGATCATGATACAGTAGATGACGATAGATATATCGCAATCTAAAATATTAAGCTTAAAATAATAAGAGCTGAAAGAGGATTTATGAGTATTTTTAATAAATTTAAACAAGGTCTACAAAAAACCCGTGATTTTGTTACTGAAAGCTTTAATCGAATTGCTGCTAACCTCGGTTATTTTGATGAAGACATGCTGGATGAGTTGGAAATGGTTTTAGTTCAAGCAGATTGCGGCATAGAGTTTGCAACTGAACTAACGGAAGCTATTCGAGAAAATATTCGGCAAACCGGAGATTCATCTGTAGAAAATGTACTCAGTATTTTGCGTAAGGGCATGCTTGATCTATTAAAAGATGTAAAATCGCTTGAATTACAACCCGGTAAATTAAATATTCTTTTAATGGTGGGTGTTAACGGTACAGGTAAAACTACAACTTCCGGTAAATTGGCCAAACAATTTCAGGATCAGGGGAAAAAAGTTTTAATGGCTGCAGCAGATACTTTTAGAGCAGCTGCTATTGAACAGATAAAAGTTTGGGGAGAGCGAACCAATACATCGGTCATAGCACATAAAATAGGTTCAGATCCTTCGGCAGTAGTATTTGATGCAATAGATGCGGCAAAAGCCAGAAATACGGATGTTTTAATCATAGATACTGCGGGTCGTTTACATACAAAACAAAACTTGATGGATGAATTGTCAAAAATTCGCCGAATTATCAGCCGTGAGGCTCCCGATGCATATCTTGAGACATTATTGGTTATTGATGCGACAACCGGTCAAAATGCAATAGTTCAGGCTAATGCTTTTGCTGAAGCAACAGAAGTTACAGGATTGATTATGACCAAACTTGACGGAAATGCTAAAGGCGGAGTTGCTTTAGCAGTTGTTAAAGAAACTGATTTGCCTGTAAAATTGGCAGGACTTGGTGAAGGTGTCGATGATTTACAGGACTTTAATCCTGAGATATTTGTTGACTCTTTATTACCTGATCCCGAATCTCTTAAATCATAATTGTAGAAAAAGCTGTCAAGTGAAAAAGCTTGACAGGTGAAATATTTCTGTTATTCTATATTTCATGTCGGAAAATAAATTAGTCAGACAACATAATCGTATTTGTATGCTTTTAGATTATTATGGAGATCTGTTGACTTCAAGAAGGCAACAGATCTTAAATATGTCGATTGAAAATGATCTATCACTATCTGAGATTGCGGAAAAATTAGAGATTTCGCGTCAAGCAGTACACGATAATATTCAAAAGGCTATTGATCAATTAGAACAATATGAGATTGTTCTGGGCATGGCGACTAAAGACAGGGCATTACTGAATAAGTTGGATCAAATAATGAGCAATAACCAACCTGAAAAAAATCGGGAAGTTATACTCCAATTAAAAGAACTAAAGGCAATGATTTTATAATCATTTTATCAATTTAACTTTTAACTCCACATAATGAGAGGAAATATATGGCACTATTCAGCAGTTTATCTGATAAATTAAAATCAATCACAGATCGTATGCAAGGTAAAACTCGCGTTACGGAAAAAGATATTAAAGAAATGATGCGCGAAATTAGGCTTGCTCTTTTAGAAGCAGATGTTCATTTCAAGGTCGTAAAAGAGTTGATTGATGATATCTCAGAAAAAGTAAAAGGCGCTGATGTAATGGAAAGCCTAACCCCCGGTCAACAGGTGGTTAAAGTTGTTCATGAAGCATTGATTGATATCTTCGGTACAGAAAATACGAAAATTGAAGTTTCTCCGGATAATTTTACCGTAATAATGTTATATGGTTTACAAGGTTCAGGTAAAACAACTACGGCGGCAAAATTAGCACGTCTTTATAAGAATAACGGTAAAAAGCCTTTCTTAACTTCGGTTGATGTACATCGGCCGGCTGCTCAAGAACAGTTAGTTGTTTTGGCCGAACAAATTGATGTACCTTACCATATTAATCCTGAAGAAAAATCTGCCCCGGCAATTGCTCGTCGTGCAGTTGAAAGAGCAAAGTATTTAATGTGTGACACATTGATTGTCGATACAGCGGGTCGAATGACTGTTGATCCAGAATTGATGCAGGAATTAAAAGAAATCAATCAAACAGTTAATCCGACGGAGAGATTATTGATTGTCGATGCTATGATTGGACAAGAAGCGGTCAATATTGCATTAGAGTTTGAAGAACAAATTGGTATTGACGGTTTTATTATGACCAAACTTGACGGTGATGCCAGAGGTGGTGCGGCTTTATCGATTCGCCATATGACAGGAAAACCGATCAAAATGATAGCTACCGGTGAAAAGCTGGATGCTTTGGAAGAATTCCATCCGGAACGTATGGCTTCAAGAATACTTGGCATGGGTGATGTACTGACCTTAATTGAAAAAGCTACTGAAGCAATCGATGAAAAGAAAGCTCAAGAAGCTTATGAAAGAATGCGTAAGAATCAGTTCACATTGGATGATATGCTAGACCAATTTGAACAGATGAACAAAATGGGTGGTGTACAAAGCATTCTCTCAATGCTTCCCGGTATGGGTAATAAAATATCTCCTGATGCGATTGATGATAATAAAATGGCAAGAACCGCAGCGATTATTAAATCAATGACCCCACAGGAAAGAGAAACACCCAGAGTGTTAAATGCGAGTAGACGTAAAAGAATTGCTGCAGGAAGCGGCGTTCAGGTCTCTGATGTAAATCAGTTGATCAAACAATATAATGAAATGCAAAAAATGATGAAACAGTTTACCCGAATGGGAAGAGGTAAGCAACGTCGCTTGATGCAACAATTTGGCGGCGGTAATCTTCCGTTCTGAGAAATAAATATATTGTAAATATGGAGGAAATACAATGGCAGTAAAAATTCGTTTAAAACGTATCGGAGCAAAAAAACAACCTTCTTATCGAGTGGTTGTAGCAGATTCAAGATCACCAAGAGATGGCCGCTTTATTGAAGAGATTGGTTTTTACAATCCTTTGATAGAACCGGTGGATATCAGAATTGATTTAGAAAAAGTAGATCACTGGATGAAAAACGGTGCTCAACCTACCGATACAGTCAGAGCTTTAATAAATAAAGCCAAAAAAGCTGAAACGGCTGAAGTATCTGATGAAAATACAGAAGCAGGTGAATAATACATGGTAGATCTGCTAAAAACGTTGTTAGAACCTTTGGTTGATAATATAGATGAAGCGCGGATTGATGAAATCGATCGTGGAAACACTGTAGTTTTTGAAATCAGAGTAAAACCTGAAGACATGGGTAGAGTAATCGGACGTCGCGGAAGAAGAGCTCAAGCAATTCGTTCGGTTATGCGTGCTAAAGCTAAGAATGAAAACAAAAGAGTAATCGTGGATATTGTTGATCCCGAATAATTTCATAATAGGTACTATGACAAATTTAACTGAACGTTTTGTAGTTGGACGGATAGGAAAACCCCGCGGTTTAAAAGGTGAATTGCGGGTTTTTCCTTTAACTGACAATATACAAAGATTCAAAGACATAAAGGTCTGTTATGTTGAAGACCAAGCCGGCAAAATTAAACAGCAGCTTCAAATTGAAAAGTGTAGCATTGTTCATACACAAGTGTTTATTAAGTTTAAAGATATTTCAAATAGAAATTCTGCTGAAAAAATAAAAAATTTTTTTTTAAGTGTAGATCGAGCGGAAGCAATTGAATTAAGCGCAGATTCATATTTTATTGCAGATTTAATTGGTTGTTCTGTTTTTGATCAAGAAAAGGGATATTTAGGTGATATTGCTCAAATTGATAAGAACATTAGTAATGATGTGGTTATTGTCAAAAAAGCAGGTGAGAAAGACCTACTTTATCCTAACTTAAAGTCAATTGTAAAAAATGTTGATCTAAGCAGTCGTAGAGTTGATGTTGTATTACCAGATGGTTTGTATGAGATATATCGATGAATAAATATTCTGTACTAACTTTATTTCCGGATATTGTTAATCAAGGCTTAAACTACAGTATTGTTGGTCGAGCTATTAAAGAAGGATTAATTGATCTAAATCTAATTAATATTAGAGATTTTGCTATAAATGACTATGGCCAAGTAGACGACAAATTATATGGCGGTGGAACCGGGATGTTAATGATGGCTGAACCGATATTGAAAGCTTGGTTGAGCATCTTTAAACCTGATCCTGAACAGTACTTAGCAGAATTGCCGGCAGAACTTACACTTACTGAATGGCAAAATAATCTGCAACAAGTGAGCGAAGCTCGTACATTTTTTCTTTCTCCTAAGGGACAAAAATTTGACCAAAATTTGGCAGCTGAGCTTGCCCAAGAAGATCATTTAGTATTTCTTTGTGGCCACTACGAAGGCATTGATCAAAGAATCCTTGATACTTTACAAGTAGAAGAGCTTTCTTTAGGAGACTTTGTTTTAACAGGTGGAGAATCTGCAATAGTAGTCATGCTTGATGCTATTACCAGATTAATACCGGGTGTCTTACCGGAAGCTGAAGCTCATCAAGCTGATTCATTTGCTCAAGGTTTATTGGAAGAACCCCAATATACAAGACCTGCTAATTGGCGCGGTCTAGAAGTACCGGATATATTACTTTCAGGTCATCAGGCAAAAATTGAAAAATATCGTAAAAGCAAAAGTTTACTTGAAACTTTTCTTAAAAGATCTGATTTGTTAGAAAACAAAAAATTATCAGAATCAGAATGGTTGCTATTAATTGACAGTTTGAATAACAATTGATACAATCTTTTAGGTTAAAGATTGGTGGTCCGCTGCAATTGCGTGCAAGAACACCTGTAAAGAGAGGAGGAACGCAATATGGACTTGGTAAAAGCTGTTGAACAACAACAATTGAAAAAAGGTCATAAGCATGTTTCAGTCGGTGATCATGTTAAGATACATCTCCAGATAAAAGAAGGCGCACGTGAGCGTATTCAAATCTTTGAAGGTACAATCATTGCCCGTAAAGGCAAGGGATTGAGCGAGACCATTACTGTTCGCCGTATTTCATACGGTGTAGGTGTGGAACGTGTATTCCCTTTACATTCACCACGTGTTGAAAGAGTTGAAATTGTGCGCAAAGGTAGAGTCAGAAGAGCAAAACTCTACTATCTGCGTGAGCGCGTTGGTAAGTCTGCCAGAGTCAGAGAGAGACTGATGAGCAAAGAAGAACGTGCGATGCAAGAAGAATAAACAAATCAAATGTGAGCCGCTCAGCAAAACAAGAGCGGCCTTTTTATGTTTATAAACTTTTAGTTCTTCTTTTCTGTATTTACTAGAATTTGTTAAAATTCTATTTATAATCTGTTCCGAAAAACAACTAGGCCAAATAATGGTTTGTCCCACTTGAAAAATGGAACACGAAATAGCTAAAATGAGTAATATTCTGTTCCGAAAATCAACCAGGCCAGATTGTGGTTTGTCCTACTTGAAAAACGGAACACGAAATAACACGAAATAGCTAAAATGAGTAATATTCTGTTCCGAAAAACAACCAGGCCAAATTGTGGTTTGTGCTACTTGAAAAACGGAACAAAATACAGCTAAATATTTTTTAAAAGGCAATTTATGGCGAAAATCAACTGGTTTCCCGGACATATGGCAAAAAGTCTCAAAGAGCTAAGAAACAATGTTTCGAAATGCGATTATATTATCGAAACATGTGATTCACGTTTGCCTCTATCTTCCAGAAATCCTCAATTCAATAAATTATTAAAACAAAAAAAATATATGTTGCTCATGACTAAAAGTGATTTGGCAGATCCGGCAGCAACTCAAAAATGGCTTAATTATTTTCAGGAATTGTTTCAAAAGAAAAATGAAATTTCAACTGAATCAGCATCTGTAATGGCCATTAACGTATTAGATAAATCTGATATTAAGCAAATCAGAGCAAGAATATTGGCAGATAATCAAGATGTAATTGAGCGGGCACAATCAAGAGGACGTCGAATCAGACCGATTAGAGTTATGATTAACGGAATACCCAATACCGGCAAATCAACCTTAATTAATAGTTTGATCGGCAAAAAATCTACACAGGTTTCTAATCGACCAGGTGTGACCAGATCGATTAATTGGTTGAGAGCGAGTACAGATTTTGAATTAATGGACACTCCGGGAATACTTTGGCCAAAATTTGAAACAGTCCAGGAACAATTAAATTTAGCTATTAGCGGGGCTATCAAGGATGATCTGTTGCCTTTTATTGAGATAGCCTGTGGTTTAATCTTAATTCTAGTCCAATCTTATCCGGAAGAGTTTTCTAATTTATTTAATCTTGATCTTGAAGCTACTGCTGATTACTCCAATTGGTTGACTTCATATGAATTTTTAGAAAAGATTGCTTTTAAATTAAATTTAATCCAAAGTGGCGGTAAACCGGGTTTGGATCGTACCTCTCGTCGCTTAATTACAGAATACCGTCAAGGGAAGCTGGGACGTTTCAGTCTCGAGTTTCCCGATCGTAAGCTGATATATCCTGTTTCAATTTAAAAGTAAGAGGTTAACTATGGCAAGAAAATATAAGTTTCGTTTGAGCGATAGAGACTATGATCGGTTCACTCAAATGTCTGAGCTGGAAAACAGTTATCGAGTTGAAGGATATGATCTCATTGCCGGTGTAGACGAAGCGGGTAGAGGACCTTTAGCAGGTCCTGTTTTTGCTGCTGCTTGTATTCTCAATCCTCATAAACCAATTTATGGTTTGAATGATTCGAAAAAATTGACGGTAAAAAGAAGAGATTACTTATTTGACGTGATTAAAGAACAAGCTTTAGCTTATCAAATTATTTCTATTCCGGTAGAGGAAATTGAAAATAGCAATATTTTGGCAGCTACTAAAAAAGGGATGATAGAAGCAGTACTGGGGCTTGAGTTAAGACCGGATTTAGTCTTAATTGATGCGGAACGTTTGCAATCTGAAGATTTACCTGCTCAGCGCAGTATCAAACAAGGTGATGCAGTTTCGAACAGTATTGCAGCAGCTTCTATTTTAGCAAAAGTTAGTCGAGATAGATTTATGCAAGCCATGGCAGAAATCTATCCTGAATATAAATTTGAAAAACATAAAGGTTATGCTACAGCAGACCATTATACAGCGATTGAACAAAATGGTGTTTGTCCGCTGCATCGTTTAAGTTTTTTACATAAATTAAAATTAGGTGAAACAAGGTTTCCAGATAATACAACTGGGATCGGTAAAGTAGCAGAAAGCCAGGTCGCACAGAATTTGTCTAATCAAGGCTATCACTTATTGGAACAAAATTATTGGTTAAGACCTTTCGGTGAAATTGATTTAATTTTACAAAAAAAAGATCGATTATTAATCGTTGAGGTAAAAGCTAGCCAGGATAAAGAATATATTGATTCGGGAATTAGAGCTCTTGATCCAAAAAAGCAATATCGCATCAAAAAATTAGCTGAGTATTATGCTGTTTCACGAAATCTTGATTTTGAAGAGATAATTTTTCTCTTAGCTGCTTGCAAACTGAATCAAAACAATCAAGTCGAAAAGATCAAGTACAATGAATTTTGATTATTAATAAAAATAGAGCAGAAAATGAGTTCTCTACATTTCGGATGTTAGTTAAACAATAGTAATGACCAAAAAACTACCCGCCAGTGCGGGTAGTTGAGCAAGTACTTTGGTTATCTAGCATCTAGTCGTCAAAATCAATTATAATATTGTCCGAGTCAAAGAGGTGAGATCCCATATCGTCTTCATACATTGAAAATTTGAATTCAAGATTCTCACTGCACTCAATCTTGGTGTTTTCAATTTCGTTTAAATAGAAGTTAATAGACTGAAAACACTTCTTACCACTTGGCAAGACGACATGGAAGATATCTTCAAAGGTTGTGCCGTTTAATATGCCTTCATGAATAAAAACCTTAACCTCATGGTCTGAATTGTTTTCAATCATTACATTGAGCTTGGGGTATTCTGGACTGCTATCATCATACGATTCAAATTTAAGATCAATATCTTTGTCATCGAACATTACGTTACTATCGACGACTTGATCCTTTTCATCTAATTGAATGATGACCGGTTCTGCCGGTCTTTCTATTGCATTTTCATCCTGGTATTCTGTTGATAAATCTTCAGCAAGATTTTCTGGAATGTTTATATTATCTTCAGCTTGTCTGTTATTGTTTTTCTCAGAACAGCCACTGAGAAACATGGATATTACAAGTGCGATAACGATTAATATTGAGAATAATCTCTTCATTTCTTTGTTTCTTCCTAAATTTTGCTTTACCTTATACATAAACAAAAAATCTTGAAATTCCTATTATTTAGATAACTAAAATAAGAACAAGGCGAAACCTAAATGATTCACAAGTTAAACAAGACATTTTACCAGATCGGCAGAATACTTATTTACTAAAATATATTACGTCAATCAAATATTAATATTTATGGGGATTAATATAATTTCCTTGATAATGCAATTAGGCCTGACTTATAAGGCTTTTCATTACGTTGTAATTACAAGCTTGCAAATTATTAAAAAATGTTTTAACTTATTGATACGATGTAATAACAACCGTGAGATTTTCAAGGAGAATAAGCATGAGATTAGATAGACATAGCAGTATACCACTTTATGCACAGTTGAGAGAATTGCTGGTTGAACAGATTCAAGATGGATTTTATAAACCTGGAGATCGAGTCCCTTCTGAATTAACTTTATGTGAAGAACATGATTTAAGCCGTCCTACGGTACGTCAAGCAATTTCTGATTTGGTTGCTGACGGAATATTAGTGATCGAGAAAGGAAAAGGTACTTTTGTAGCCAAAGAGCCCGAAAGAATTGTGATCGAACACTTTAATGCTTTAACCTTTTCATTTTTGAATTTTGATACTTATGAAGGAGTAGGTTTAAAACCGATTAAACTTATGGAACCCGAACCTGAGTTGGATCGTTTATTTAAATTTTCAGCAGATAAGCCTCATCCGGGATATTGGTTAGCCGAATGGCCTTTACAAGTAGATAAAGAAATATTAGGTGTTTGTACATCTTACATTCCTGTTCAGATTTTCCCGGAATTAGGTCAAAGCATTTCTGCAGGCAAAAGAATGGTTGATATTAAGTCAAATAAATATGCGATGTTGCCTCAAAAGGGCAGCCTGAATGTTATTTCAAGACCGGCTAAGAATAAAGAAGCAAAAGCTCTGAACATTCCAAGGAGATCATTTATTCTGGCAGTTGAAGGTCCTTTATTCTCGAGAAGCGGACATGTCTGTGAGGTTTTGCGTGTTGCACTCAGACCTGACTTGGTTCAACTTGAATTAAATTAAAAATTGTAGAGGTAACATGACAGTTTATTTTGATCATGCAGCAACCAATTTTATTGATCAGGATGTGATAGACTTTTTAGCGAAAGAATTGGTGAATAATAACTATAATCCGGCTGCCCGATATACTTCAGGTATTGAGGCAGCTTTTTCAATTGAGAGATCAGTTTCAAAGATTGCATCTACTTTAGGGGCAAAAACAGAAGAAGTTATTATTACATCAGGAGCAACTGAATCCATCAATACAGCACTAAAAGGAATAGTTTTTGCACCGAATCCAAAACATAAAAGAATTTTGTCTAGTAGCGGTGAACATCCTGCGACAACCGAAACTTTGAAATTTATTGAAAAACAACTCGGATATACAATTGATTATTGTCCCTTAAATAATCAAGGTGTAGTTGAATTGAATCAATTAGAAGAATTTTTAATTGCGCATGATTATGATTTATTGACTTTGATTCAAGTCAACAATGTCTTGGGTAGTGTTAATCCAGTTGAAAAGATTGTTAAACTGCGCAATCAACTTAGGCCTAATTTGCCTATTCATCTTGATGCAGTTCAGTCTTTAGCTAAAATACCTTTTGATTTCGAGAATTTAGGCATTCAATTAGCTTCGTTTTCTTTGCATAAAATTGGAGGTCCTAAAGGTAGTGGTATTTTGTTAAAAAGTGAAGATACGAGAATTGAACCTTTAATCCATGGCGGAGGACAGCAGAATAATTTACGTTCCGGAACAGAAAATCCTGCTTTCGTTGCTACCATGGCGTATGTTCTGGAAAAAATGCAGAGAGATTTTAGTCGGAACAATTCTCATGTTGTTGAACTCAAACAACATTTGATCTCTCAATTAGAACAAGCAAGGATCAATTATCAAATTATTTCTCCACAAGATGCAGTTCCTCAAATAGTTTCAATTTGTTTCCCGGAGCTTCGAGCCGAAACCTTGCTCAATATCTTAAATAAAGAGCAGATTGAAGTGTCAATTGGTTCAGCCTGTTCAAGTAAAAAATCTGAGCGTAATCAAGTTTTAAAACAACTTAACTTACTGAATAATCTTGATCAATATGTAATCAGGATCAGCCTAGATAAAAATAATACCAAGACTGAAATAAATAATTTAGTCAAAAACGTGAAAATAGCACTTGATAAGTATGCCGTATAATCGGTAAACTAAAGCTTGTTCATTTTTTAAATAATAGAAGAGAGTGATGAAAATAGATTATCAAGAGCTGATTTTAGTTCGTTTAGGTGAGATAACACTTAAAGGCCTAAACAGACGTAGGTTTGAAGCACGTCTGATTCAGAATATGCGTTATCGTTTGCGTGATCTGGGCAAATTTAAAATATACCAGGATCAATCAAGAGTATATATAGAAAAACGTCCCCAAGATGAAATTGAATTTCCTACTCGAGAGATTCTGAAAAGAATTAAAGAAGTTTTCGGTTATACTTCTGCCAGTCCGGTGAGACGCTTTAGCAATGATAAAGATCTACTTTATGAGCAAGTAAAAGCTTATGTTGCTCAATTATTTTCCGACGGTAAACGACACACTTTTAAATTTGAAACTCGGCGTGTCGATAAAAAATTCCCGTTAAATTCTTATGAATTAAACAGTGATCTGGGAGCTTTAGTTTTAGAAAGATATCCGGATCAAGCTACAGTAGATGTGCATCAACCGGAATTATTAATTCAAATCGAGATTCGCAAAGATATCTATCTTTATCATGAAATACAACCTGCCTATAGTGGTTTGCCCGTGGGTACGAGCGGCAAAGGAATGCTTTTGTTATCGGGTGGTATAGATAGCCCTGTAGCAGGATTTCAAATGGCCTCAAGAGGTCTCCTATTAGAGTCGATCTATTTTCATACTTTTCCTTATACCGGTGATCAAGTGAAACAAAAAGTAATTGATTTGGCTACCCGAATAAGTGATTTTAGTGGGAAAATGCCATTACATATAGTTGATTTTACCGAAATTCAACTCGAACTGAATGAATATGTTCCGCCGGAAATGATGACGATAGTAATGCGCAGAATGATGATGCGTATAGCTGATAAATTAGCCGACCAGAAAAAAATTAACTGTATCATTACTGGCGAAAGTTTAGGTCAGGTGGCAAGTCAAACTGTAGATGCATTGCGGGCTACCAATATAGTGGTTAATCGACCGGTTTTCAGACCTTTAATCAGTAATGACAAAAATGATACAATCAATTTGGCTCGAGAGATCGGAACATACGAAACTTCGATTTTACCCTATGAAGATTGTTGTACGGTTTTCGTGGCAAAACATCCCAAGATCAATCCGAGTTTAGCAGATTGTGAATTTGCAGAACAAGACCTTGATATACCTGATTTGGTTAAACAAGGTCTGAATAATATTGAAACTATTATTATCTGAATACAAAATAGATGGCGGAGGAATTACTATGCCCTATGAAATTATCAAAGAACAAGACCCGGAGCTTTATGATGCTCTCAATGCTGAATTACAAAGACAAAAAGACCATCTTGAATTAATAGCATCGGAAAATTTTGTCAGCGAAGCGGTTTTAGCAGCTCAAGGATCAGTCTTAACAAATAAATATGCCGAAGGTTATCCGGGACGTCGCTACTATGGTGGTTGTGAATTTGTAGATATAGCTGAAGAATTGGCAATTTCCAGAGCCAAAGAATTATTCGGTGCTGAACATGTAAATGTCCAACCACATTCCGGTGCACAAGCAAATACAGCAGTTTATTTTAAAATGTTAACTCCCGGCGATAAGATCTTAGGCATGGATTTAGATCAAGGTGGCCATCTAACTCATGGTATGAAAATAAATTTTTCAGGCAAGTATTTTGAGTCACACGGCTATCAAGTTGATCCTGAGACTCATCAGATTGATTACGATCTTGTCAGGCAAAAGGCGAAACAGGTTAAACCTAAAATGATCATCGCCGGAGCAAGTGCATACCCGAGAAAAATTGATTTTGCTAAATTTCGTGAGATAGCAGACGAAGTCGGAGCATATTTATTAGTTGATATGGCTCATATTGCCGGCTTGGTTGCAGCCGGACTTCATATGAATCCGGTGCCTTATGCTGATTTTGTCACAACTACTACCCATAAGACTTTACGTGGTCCTAGAGGCGGCGTGATTATTTGTAAAGAAGAATATGCTAAGATGATCGATTCAGCTGTGTTTCCGGGTATGCAAGGTGGACCTTTAATGCATGTAATTGCTGCTAAAGCTGTTGCTTTTGCAGAAGCTTTACTACCAGAATTCAAAGAATATTCTAAACAAGTAATTAATAATGCCAAGGCACTTGCCAAGAGCTTGTTGGAACATAAGGTGCAACTCGTTTCAGGCGGTACAGATAATCATTTAATGCTGATAAATTTACGTAATACCGGAATTACAGGTAGTGAATTAGAAAAATGTTTAGAGGAAGTCAATATTACGACAAATAAGAACACAATTCCCTACGATACTGAAAAACCTACAGTAACCAGTGGACTTAGGATAGGTACGCCGGCACTGACAACCAGAGGTTTTATGGAACAAGATATGCAAGAAGTTGCTGAATTGATTGCCTTAGCAATTTTTGATTTTGAGAATAATAAAACTCAAATACTGAAACGAGTAGAAGTACTATGTGATCAATATCCGTTGTATCCGGGGATGTAATCTTCACTGAAGGGTAATTGATGGATTTAGAAAAAAAATTGAACCAACATAAAGAACCATTGGCTTATAGAATGGTTCCTCAAAACTTATCAGATTTTGTAGGACAAGAGCACATTCTGGCTAAAGGAAAGATGTTGAGAAGAATGATTGAAGCGGATCGCCTGAGTTCAATCATTCTTTTTGGTCCGCCGGGAACAGGAAAAACTAGTTTAGCTAGAGTCATTGCTACCACAACCGAAATCGGATTCAAACAGCTTAATGCTGTTACTTCGGGAGTCAAAGATATAAAACAGATTATCAGTGATACTCAAAATCAAATACTTACTCCTCAGGGCAGAACAGTGCTATTTATTGATGAAATTCATCGTTTTAATAAAGCCCAGCAAGATGCGCTATTGCCTCAAGTTGAAGACGGAACCTTGATTTTAATCGGTGCGACAACTGAAAATCCTTACTTTGAAGTAAATAAAGCTTTGATTTCAAGGTCGACCGTTTTTCAGTTAAAACCTTTAACTGAAGACAATATTGCTCAAATTATTCATAATGCTCTGCAGGATAAGGTATATGGTTACGGAGATTTAAATATTGAACTTGAGCAGCAAGCTGAAGATTTCATTAAGGATTTGTCAAATGGAGATGCACGTATTGCATTAAATGGCTTAGAACTTGCTGTCTTAACAACTTTGCCGGACCAAGACGGAAAAATAAAAATTGATTTGCCTACAATTAAAGATTGTATGCAAAAGCGTAGTCCTGTTTTTGATAAAGGAGGAGAAGCTCATTATGACACGATCAGTGCCTTCATCAAATCTATGCGGGGTAGTAATCCCGATGCAACGTTACTTTATTTAGCAAAAGCCTTACAGGGCGGGGAAGATATAGAATTTTTGGCCAGAAGAATTGTGATCTGTGCTGCAGAAGATGTAGGGTTGGCTAATCCTCAAATGCTTTCTATTGCGGTTTCTGCATATCAAGCTGTAAAAATGATCGGCATGCCGGAAGCAAGAATTATTTTAGCGGAAGCTGCTGTTTTAGTTGCAACTTCGCCTAAATCTAATACTGCATACTTAGGAATTGATCAGGCTTTGGCTGATGTAAAAAATAGACGTACGGGCGATATTCCTTATCATTTACGCAATGCACCAATTGAAGATATGCAAGACCTCGGTTATGGTGAGGGTTACAAATATGCACATGATTATCCGAATCATTATGTAAAAATGCAATTTTTGCCGGATGAACTAACAGGTAACAAATATTATGAACCGACTGAACAGGGCTATGAAGCAAAGATAAAAGCTTGGCTTGAGTTTTTGGATAAGTCAGCAGAAAAATTAAATAATTAACACTTTTCATTTTAAAATAATTAAGTAAAAAGGAGACTTTATGTCAGATAAAAGTAAAGCAGAAAAATTAAAAAACGAATTATTCTTAGATAAACCTAATCAATGGGATTTAGCAGATGATAATCTGAGCAAAAAAGTTTATGATTTTTCTGAAGAATACAAAAAAGCCTTGGACCAAGGTAAAACTGAACGTAGATTTATTGAATATTCGATCCAACGTTTGGAAAAAGCCGGTTTCAAAAATGCTGAACAGATCGACCAAGCAACACCTGGAACTAAGTTATATTTTAATATGCGTGATAAAGCATTGGTTGCTGCTATTGTAGGTAATGATCAGCCTGCTCAAGGTATTAATATTGTGGCTTCGCATGTTGATTCGCCACGTCTGGATCTAAAACCTAATCCTCTGTTTGAAGAGAATGAGTTGGTTTATTTTAAAACTCATTACTATGGTGGAATTAAAAAATACCATTGGTTATCTACTCAACTTTCATTACATGGGGTAATTTATTTAAGCGACGGGACAAAAGTTGATCTTAATATCGGGGATGATATTGAGGATCCTGTGTTTACTGTAACGGATTTGCTTCCACATTTGGATTATCACAGAGCAAATAAAAAAATAACCGAGTATGTTGAGGGCGAAAAATTACAAGTCTTGATTGGTAGTATTCCTTATCCGGATAAAGAAATCAGTGAACGTTTTAAACTTGGTGTCTTACAGTTATTAAATGAAAAATATGGTATCAAAGAAGCAGATTTTAATCGTGCGGAAATTGAAGTTGTGCCGGCACATTCTGCCAGAGATGTCGGTTTCGATCGTTCGATGATCGGTGCATATGGACAAGATGACAGAGTTTGTGCTTATACTTCATTACAAGCATTAATTGATAGTGAGGTTGCAAAACGCACATCGGCAATTCTTTTTACCGATAAGGAAGAAATAGGCAGTGAAGGTAGAGCCGGGGCTCAATCTCAAGCATTTCAATATACTTTGAATTCCTTACATAAAAAAATATTGGGTAGAGAACCGAGTTTGAGTGAAATGCAAGATTTTTACTTGAATACAAATTTACTGTCTTCAGATGTCACAAATGCTTTTGACCCTATTTATGAAGAAGTTTCTGACAAAACAAACAGTGCATATCTCTCAAAAGGGATCGCCATGAACAAATATACCGGCAGTGGAGGAAAATACAGTACCAATGATGCTGATGCCGAGTTTTTGGCTTATCTTACCAATCTGTTTGATACAAATAATATTCCTTATCAAATTTCAGAATTAGGAAAAGTTGATGCAGGTGGTGGCGGAACGATCGCGAAGTTTTTTGCTAAAACAGGAATGAATGTTATAGATTGCGGTGTAGCAATGTTCGCAATGCATTCTTGTTTTGAAGTTACTTCGAAAATGGATGTGTACAATACTTATCGCGCTTACAAAGTATTTATGAATAAAGGCTGAGTATGATTCTATAACAGGATTTTCCCTAATTAGGGAAAATGAAAATCGGCTACAATTTAATTAGAAATAATAATAGCTTCCAACCATAATGATTGGAAGCTATTTATATTAATTATTAATTTTAAAAACCTATTTTATTATTAAACGGAAAAAATTTTTCTTGCCTCGGCGAATAATTGCTTCACCATTTGAAAAATCATCTGCAGATAAAACATAATTGAATTCAGAAATAGCAAAATCATTCAAATAAATTCCACCTTGTTTAATCAAACGTCTACCTTCACTCTTTGAAGGCACCATTTTATGATCAGCTAGAATGTCTAAGAGCGGAGTAGCAAAAGCTATTTCTTCTGCTAATTCTGTTGTCGGCATATCATCAGATCTTCCGGAACCTGAGAACAACTGTTGTGCTTGTTTTTGAGCAGATAGAGCAGCTTGTTCACCATGGACGATCTTTGTGACCTCAAAGGCCAAGACTTCTTTAGCTTTGTTAATGTCCTGACCTTCCAGTTTGGCATACTGATTAATTTCTTCCAGCGGTAAGAAGGTGAGAATCTTCATTGTATTAATAATTGAAGCATCATCCAGATTTCTAAAATATTGATAAAAATCAAAAGGAGATAGCTTCTCAGCATCAAGCCACAAAGCTCCTTTAGCAGTTTTACCCATTTTCTCACCATCAGCATTCGTTAGCAAATTAAAAGTCATACCGTAGGCATCTGCTTTTTCTTTACGTCGAATTAAGTCTGCACCGGAAATAATATTTGCCCATTGATCATTACCGCCTAATTGTAGACGACAATTGTAATCGCGAAACAACTTAAGAAAGTCATAGGACTGAAGCAAAATATAACTGAATTCAAAATAAGTCAGACCTTCTTCCAGTCGGTTTTTATAGATATCGGTTGCCAACATTTTATTAACAGTAAAATTAACGCCGATTTCACGCAAGAAATCTATATAATTTATGTTGAGCAACCAGTCTGCATTGTTGACCATGATTGCTTTGTTTTCTGAAAAATCGATCAAACGAGACATTTGTTCTTTGAATTTTTCAACATGATGTTCAATGGTTTCAGGTGTCATAAGTTGTCGCATATCCGAACGGCCGGACGGATCGCCTATCATGCCGGTACCACCGCCCATCAGTGCGATTGGGATGTGTCCTGCTTTTTGTAAATGCGCCATGATCATCATTTGCGTTAAGTGTCCAATGTGTAAGCTATCTGCAGTAGGATCAAAACCTATATAAAAAACAGCACCCGGTTTTGCTAAATACTCGCGGATTTCCTCCGGATGTGTTGCCTGGGCAAAGTAACCACGCTCAACAAGCGTGTCATATATGTTAGTCATTAATAGCCTCCTTATATAAGTCTGAATCCTGACAAGTCAATTTCCTAATTCAGAATTTTTTACTTGTTTCTTTTAATACGTGTCAAATTTTATCTAATTAACCGGATACTGTCAAAACAACTGTTGGACTTAAATTGAACTATACATAAAAAGATTACTGAATCAAATATTAACATCTTTATTTGGACTGTAGATAATGATTGAAAAATGAAAAATTCATTCGAGAAAGGAGTTGATAATCATACCTCAAATATAGTTTAGAAGCTTTAAGAAAAAGAGTCTATTTCCAAGGACAAGGCCTGTAATTGCTGATCACATAATAAATGAAGCAAAATTATTTTTTAAAATAATAGTTTATATCCATGTTATAATATTATTCCACTCAAGAAAGGAGGTTATACATGGATTTTTCGAAAATTCTTTCATTGTTTTCTGAAATTAATATTTACACAATAGCTTTGCGTCTAGCTCTGTCAGCTTTTTTAAGTGGATTGTTAGGTTTGGATAGAGGAAGAAAAAATAGACCGGCAGGATTTAGAACTTATATGTTGGTCAGTATTGGTGCGACGATGATTATGATGACAAATCAATTTGTTCATGAACAATTCGGCACATCAGATCCGGTGAGAATGGGCGCTCAAGTTGTTAGCGGCATCGGTTTTCTTGGTGCAGGTACAATTCTTTCTGTGGGTAGGGGGGAAGTAAAGGGTATGACCACGGCAGCCGGATTATGGGCTGCGGGTTGCATAGGACTTAGTGTAGGAATAGGCTTCTATGGGGGCGCTATATTAGGGGGTGTTTTAGTCTATATGATTTTGCATTCAGCTAAAAACATTGATTCGCGCATCAAAAGTGATACCGGGATCATTAGGCTATATATTGAGTTTGATCGAGAGCAACGTTTCAGTACATTCATTGAGACAGCCAGAGAATATGGATTTGATATATACGATCTGGACATTGAGAAATCCAAGAACCGAGAAAACGCAATTACCATAATTATGCTAACGGCAAAAAGTCGGATCAAACGTTCAGATGAACAAATTATTGATATCCTAAGCGAAATCAACGGTGTCTTATTTATTCACGAGATTTAATTCTAGCTCTGTGTTAAACGTTTATCGGACTTTCGAAAATTTCATTTAGCGGTTGATCCAGGTTCTGCAGCCAAATTCTAGCTGCTCTTAATTCAAGTTTTTCTTGCCATGAATTCTCCGAATTCAAAGCAGATTGTAATTGACTAAAATTTGAAATGATCGGCAGTTTTGCAGATTTTGTCATTCTTCTGATTAAGTATCTACCCAACTTATTAAATCCCAAAACTCTGATGAAACTTGGTTCAAAGGTTGGTTTTTCTTTAATATTTAACAATAGATTGATTAATGCCCTTCTGACTCTGGTTGCCGGTAGTTGTTTAGTCATTGTGCTATTCACAAGCTGATTTATCGATAAATATTGATCATCTGTATAACGAGTTTCAGATTGTAGGCGATTAATAAGTGGCTCACTTAAATAGCGGGTAGATGGAGTTACTTCTGTTTCTAAATTATAATAAATTAAATCGGATAACATTTCCAAACTCATCCCTTGATGTAAACTTAAATCTTTTAATAAGATGGCAAGCGCTTTTGGGGGCATAAATGGCATCAAGGTTTGTAAAATATTTGCAGGAAATCCCGGGAGATCTGAAAATTCTTCAATTTTATTTCGAATTGCCAAAGCTGAAGTTAAGTTTTCAATTATTTCAGGATGAATTTTAGAACTTTTTAGAGAAGAAGAGAGATGTGAATTTCCTTTTCTTGGAATTAACCAAGGTTTCAAATTTAAATTGTGTTTTTTTATTGCTTTGAGATATTCAATAGCCAAGATTTGATTTGATCCACGAAGAAGTGAGGCTGGATCAGAACCGATCTTATTTGAAATAAACTGTTCTCTTGCCTTAGCATATGAAATTCCGGACTTTAATTGCTCCTTTGTAAATAACCAGAGTTTATCTTCCTGATCAACTAATGTTTCGGCAATTAGATTTAAGTCGTCCAAACGGTCTTGTTCAGCACCAAAAACCAAATATTCACAAATTCCTGTCGAGTCAAGTATACGTATTGAACCGCTGGCAAAATCCTCTGCAGAACCGACCGCTGAATAGGTGGGTATCTGCAACACTAAATCCACACCGTTAAGCAATGCCATTTTAGCCCGACTGCGCGGTGAGACAATAGCCGGTTCGCCTCTTTGACAGAAGTACCCCGACATAACAGCTACTATAGCCGGCCTTGAACTTAGTTTTTTTATTTGTTCGATTTGATAGAGATGTCCATTGTGAAATGGATTGTATTCGGCAACGATTCCTATAATATTCATCTGACACTCACTTTAATAAATCTTGTCTTTCTTTTATGATAATACCATATTGCTAAATTTTTAATATGATTATCCATGATAATAACGAGGTTATAAAATGCGTGATTGGACATTACCTAAAATCTTGAAAATTGGTCTTCCTGTTTTGATAATTGTGACGACTCTTATTTTACTTTTTATTTTTCCGGGATTTCTACTTGATTCGTATGGAGTTGAACCTCTTGCAAATAAACGATTTTCAATCTGGGATGATAAAGACATTATTGAAAAACTTAAACCGGCAGATCGTTTAGTGGAAACGGCTTTTCAGAAAAATTTTTTAATGGATTTTGAGAATGAGCAGATAAAAGAGAAGTTCCAAGGAGTAGTTTCAAGCATCGAGGTCAAGCGCAATAATCAGATTGAACTAAGCAATATTTATTATTTGGAAGATCAGTTGCAATGGGGGAAATATTTAGCTTTAGCTGGTGAAAAAAAAGATTTTGAGAAGTGGCTAAATATGATAGAACAATTATATCTGCATGAAGATGCTTGGGTTACTAAATTAAACAAGCAAACAGATATCTTGGAAAAAACCGAAATAACCTGGGCATATGATCTTGAATATGCGGAAATTCTTTTGACTTCATATAACCGCAATCCCGGTAAAAGTCTACTCAAGAAGATAGATACTATAATGCAAAGAGCATGGCCATTCTTTTCAGCCAAAGAATTGGCTCCAAACTATTCTTCCAAGATAGAAAGAATATTTTATCCCGAACCTTCATCTGAAGCAGCACCAACAGCAAATCCGGAATTGATAGATCCATATGTAGATGCCGAATATTCACGTTTAGCAGATATCAATTTGTACGTGCTTGAATCTTTCAGTTTGTTGGATTCTAAATGGGAAGTAATATATTCTGATTGGAGTAAACTTATTGCAGGTTCAGTTTCTGAAGAACAAATATTTTATCCTTTCGGTATTTGGCCGGATCAAAAAAATTATGTAGCAACTTCAGGTGTTGCTTTAGAAGCATTTACTCTGGATACGGTAAAGATTGTTTTTCAACTTAATCAAGATCAACAAAATTCGAATACCGAAGGATTTTTAGCTAGACAAATTCTTCAAACCAATAATTTGTTTAAATCTTATAATATAGCATCACAGCAAAATATGAGCGAAGAAACTGATATTTGTGCACTTGCTCTTTTTGCGGAACATACAGTAAGTGAGATTACTGATCCTCTTGATTACCAAACCTCCGAAATAATTACTGCAATTCGTTTAGGTTTGTCTACAAGGCAATTGAAAGATGATTTTAGTCCGCTCAATTATTTGTTTTATTCACAGTTAGCAGACAAGAAATTACATTTTTCTGCTTCTGATCAATTATTTGTTTTAACAAGTGGTGTAATAAAATGATTTAATTAAATGTCAAAAATTTGTAATATC
>JAAYKK010000082.1 GCA_012522435.1 Clostridiaceae bacterium
GATATCTTTATCTTCAACAATTATAGTACCGGAATCAGGTTTGATTAAGCCGTTGACCATCTTAATAATTGTCGTTTTGCCACTGCCGCTTGAACCGATGATTGTGACAAATTCACCTTTTTCAATCTTCAGATTGAAATCCTCAATTGCCCACTCGTTGCCGTATGATTTTTCTATGTTAATAAATTCAATAATAGCCATTTTTTCCTCTGTTTTTAATCTGTTATTATGGTTCAATTAAGCTTTAATTGAGTAAACCGAGTTCCGTTAAATATTCTCGTGCGACATCTTCCGGTTCTTGATCTTGACTCTCAACCAGATCATTCATCTTTGACATTTGATTATCGTCTATAGTGCCTTCCAGTTTCTGAAATACATCTTCCAGTTCAGGATGTTTATCTAAGACTTCTTCACGAATTACTATGCCGCATTTATAAGAAGGATAGAAATGTAAATCGTCTTCTAAAACAACAACATCACTCTGGCTGAGTTGGCCATCAGTGGTAAAGATACTCAAAACATCGATTTTTCCTTGATTGATTGCTTGATATTTTAAACCGATATCAAGATCCATCGTTTGTTTGAAGTTCATATTGTAGGCTTTAATTACAGCTTCATAACCGTCTTCACGTTCAAAGAAATCGTAATTGGCACCGAAGATCAATTGGTCGGAAACTTTAGCCAGATCGGAATATGTTTTGAGATCAAATTCTTCAGCTACTTCAGTTCGCACTACCATACCGTAAGTATTGTTAAAACCGAGCATTCCATGCCAAGCAAAGCCGAATTCCTCATGGTACTCATCTTTGAGCTGGTCAAATAAATCTTCCGAATAGATACCTTCATTTCCTAAAACCATATTCCAACCGGTACCTGTATATTCAGGATATAAATCAAATTCAGCTTTTTCCATCCCTGGCTGAATATTGGATGTACCGCCACCTACACCTTGAGTTATTTCTACTTCTAGGCCTGTATCCTGCTCAATCAGTAAGCTTAGCATATTGCCTAAAATATATTGTTCGGTCATCGGTTTAGTAGCAATGTTAATTGTATCTTTTTTCTTAAAGTTAATTGAACTGAAGACTACTGCTAAGATACAAAGACCTGTGACGGCTAATGCCACACGTTTTTTGAATTCGGATTTTCTTTTTTGAGAAGAATCCGTTTGTTGAGCATTGCGTTCAATAATTCCGAGTAAGAAATCTACAGCTAAAGCTAAGAGAGCAATTAATAAACTGCCGGCCATTGTCATTTGAGCATTGTTGGTGGTGATTCCACGATAGATTGCTACACCAAGTCCGCCTGCTCCGATAAAGGAAGCAATACCGGACAGTGCAATTGTCATGGTGACCATATTGCGGATGCCCGACATAATTACCGGAAAGGCGAGCGGTAATTTAATTTTATAGAGCATTTGTAAATGCGTGCTGCCCATACCCTCAGCTGCCTCAATAATTCTGCTGTCCACATTCTTAATTCCGGTATATGTGGCACGTACCATCGGCAATAGAGCATAGATGGTTAAAGCGATAATTGCGGTTGCATTTCCAACCCCGGAGAAGGGTATTAAAAATCCCAACATGGAAATAGAAGGGATCGTATACAGAACGCCGACCACAGCCAGAGTAGGCTTGGCTATGCGTTCATATTCACTGATCAGGATACCGGAGATCCCTCCGATGATGATTGCGATTAAGATTGCAATTAAAGAAATCCTAATATGTTCTAAAAGCAGTTCTATAAAAAATTCTTTGCGCTCAAATAATATATTTAACATGTTTTAGAGTTTCAACTTTCAATTATTCGATTAATCTTTGGAAAATATTTCTTCAATCTTAGCTTTGACTTCGCTGATTTCAATGTCTTCCGAAGTATCGCTTCCGGCAATTTTTAGTTCGACCTTGCCATCCGTAATGCCGCGGCCGACTGTAATTCTAGCATAAGCACCGATCAATTCCATATCGTTGAATTTGACACCGGCTCTTTCATCTCGATCATCAATTAAGATATCCAGATCGGTTTGCTCGCTTAATTCTTGATACAGTTTTTCA
>JAAYKK010000011.1 GCA_012522435.1 Clostridiaceae bacterium
CAATAAATTATTTGGAGGGTATATGGCAGGTCATTCTAAGTGGAATAATATAAAACGCAGAAAAGAAGCCGCTGATCAAAAAAGAGGTAAAATTTTTACAAAATTAGGGCGAGAAATTCAGGTTGCAGTCAGAGAAGGTGGGCCTGATCCCGAGGAAAATTTTGCTTTGCAATCTGCGATTGCCAGGGCCAGATCATATAATATGCCTAATGACAATATAAAGCGCTCGATTGATAATGCATCGGGAGCAGGCGGTGGGGAGGAATTTGTTCAGGTTACATATGAAGGATATGGTGCCGGAGGAGTCGCTGTAATGGTTAGAACTTTAACTGATAACCGTAACCGAACTGCTGGCGAAGTGAGACATGTCTTTGAAAAATATGGGGGCAACTTAGGTAAAGATGGAAGTGTTGCCTATCAATTCGAAAATAAAGGCAGCTTGATTATAGCTAAGGACAAATATCCGGATGAAGATCAGGTAATGCTGGACGCATTAGATGCAGGTTGTGAGGACATAGAAATCTCGGATGACTATTATGAAGTTGTTACTGATCCGAGTGAATATCATAAGGTTTTGCAAGGTTTGACCGCAGCGGAGTATGAATTTGCCGATGTTTCCTTAGGACCTGAGGCAATGACTTTTGCCCAATTAACTGATCCTGATCAAATTGAAAAGATAGAAAAATTATTGGATGGCTTAGAAGAAATTGATGATGTGCAAGATGTATTCCATAATTGGGAGCAAGAAGAAGAGTAAGTTTTACTGAAATGTTTGATTTCTTATTTGGCAGATTTAGAAAAAATAGAGAAGCGAAAAAAGCAGAGCGTTCGATCAAACGGAGACGGGAATCTGAGATTCCTGAACCTGAACGTGATGTTCCTTTAAGACCGGGGAAATTAATATTTAATCCTTTTGGGCGCTTTGCGGATGCTGTAAAAACTACGGTTCAAGAAGCAAATCTGAGAGAACAGATTGTTACAGAACTGGATGAAAGAGATCTATTAGCTCAGATTGCGGTAGTCGCATTTATCGGTACATCAGGAACCGGGAAAAGTACAAGGGCATTATCGGTTGCAGCCGAGCATAAAATTCAATATCTGATCGATGACGGTCTTCTGATTCATGGCAGCAATATTGTTGCAGGTACATCTGCAAAAACGGCGGATACACAACTTGAATCCGTACGCCAAGCATTATTTATGGACCCGACACGCGCTGCCAATATGCGCAGAGCATTATTGGATGAAAATCCACCTATTCTGATGGTTCTGGGAACATCAGACCGTATGTTGCGTAAAATATGTGATAATCTTTGGTTAAATCAGCCTTCAATGTTAATTCGAATTGAAGATGTAACAACCGAAGAAGAAAGACAAGTTGCCCGTAGCACGAGATTATCTGAGGGGACACATACGATTCCTGTCCCGAGTATGGAAATAAAACACGATTTCTCAGGGTATTTTTTGGAGCCATTGCAAAAATTAAGGAGACGTTTGGATCGCTCTATAGACAAAATTGATTATTCTGCAGGCGGCGAGAAGACCGTTGTAAGACCGACCTTTTCAACGATCGGTAATTATTCCATTTCGGACGAAGCTTTGGCGATGTTGGTAGAGCAAATCGTGATTAGATTGCAAGGCATTTCAGACTTAACAGAATTTACAGTCTATAAAGAAGCTTATGGAGCAATTTTCAATTTGGGCGTTTCGTTGTATTATGGATATAATGCTCAAGAAATATTAAGTAAAGCACAGAGTAGCTTAAATACAGATGTTGAGCATTATACAGCTATCAATGTATTGTCAATCAATATCAGAGCTACACGCTTGGTACATAAATAAACAAGGGAGCAACAATATGACAGATTACAATTATGATCAAAATTCCGGTAATTTATCTGATGAATATCGTTCAGATTTAAGAAAATCGGATCAGTATGCTGAAGCAGCACGTCAAGCAAATTTACAAAAACAAGACGATCCGGAAACAGGTCAGAGCGGTTATCGCAAAGTCCAATTTGAACATGGTGATTATGATGATCGGAACGATGAAGTTTTGGCGCGCGAAAGGGCATTTCGGGAGAGTATAGAAAGCGTCGGGTATAGAGACGATTCATATTCAGGAGAACAGAGATCGTTAGACTTGGATGATTTAGATAATGAATTTGATCAGACAGGCCCTTATCAAGCTGATAATCGTGTCAGACGTTCTGCACCCGCAGCACGTAAGGAAAGACTTAATCCTAAGAGAGCCAGAGGTCCTGTTTCTTCTCGCAGACCGGAGCGAGCAGGCCCGAGTCATCTCCGCGATATAATAGTAGGATTACAACAATCTTTATTTTTGGCTTTGTCTAAAAGACCGATGCAAGCATTCCACTTGAATTTACACTGGGGAAGTCTCGGCATTCTGGCATTAATCAATATACTGCTAGTTGCAGGATTGAATACAATCGTCTATTCCAAAGTATTAAGTGTTGCACTTGGCGGATTGACTACAGATGCTGAAAGCCCTGGGGCAGCTGAAATTTTTGGGATTTCCACCTTGAGCCAGTTAGCGTCTTTCTTAGTTGTTGTTGTAATGGTTTTTGTCTTAACGATTTTGCTCGGTAGTGAAAGAAGAGGTTTTAAACAATTTGTTCAGACGGCTACACTCTCTGCCTTACCCTACTCATTTATTCTTTTAATTTCATTAATTGTTTCTATATTCTTGCCCCAAGTAGGAATCATCTTAGCATTAACCGGAAAAATTCATGCTTATATATATTTATATGCAGGATTTCAAAAAGGACATCCAACAAAGAAAAACAGCCCGTTTTGGTTTTTCATTTTGTTAATAGCAGTAGTATTGGTTGTACAATATCTTTTTGTTACTTGGGCTTTATAATTAGAGTATAATAAAAGTAATTTTCTATTTAGAAGATTTGTATCTGCGATGAACTCTATATAAACATTTTCTGAATTTTGTTCTGCATCAGGCTAGATATCTTGGCCTGATGCAGTTGGTTTGAGGGAGAGATATTATGTCCTCTTAAATACCCCGGTTATTTGATTTCTTAGATAGAGATACTCTAGAACAAGCAATTCGTGCTTGTGAAGATTAAGTGATAACTGTCTAGATGATGGCTCACTGATATCCAATGATAAAAATCAATGTTGGAAGGAATCCTCCATAGCTTCTTTTAGCTTGGTGATTTCTCCTAAAGTGCTTTCAACTCCATCTTGATCTTCTGCTAGTTTAAAGTTTTCATAGCTTTTTCTTAGATAAGTGAGTGCCTCTTTGCGTCGATTTACTTTTCTGTTTAAACGCCCCAAAGCTCTGGCAGCTAAACCGACCCCATGGTAGTTTGCCTCAGTTTCAGCAAAAACCAATGCATGCTGGAAATACATTCTAGCATCAGTAAGTTCTCCCGCTAACATTTTCACATCACCTTGTTCAAAGAAATTGTAGGAAAGATCAGAATAGTAAGAAGGCATTAAGGAGCTGCATTTTCTTAACTCTTCCCGTAATAATTCAGTTGCTTTTTCATAATCACCACGCAATTTTGCCAGAATTCCCAACTGATGTAAGGCTTGTGCCTGCTCATAGCGATCACCTGATTCTTCTCCGGCTTTTAATGCTTTTTCCATATCATATTGGGCTTCATCATAATTATTTATATCCATTTTGACGCGGCCTTTATAAAAAATAATATTAAATTTTTGCTTCTTACTTAATTTTTTTTCTTCGCTTAAAGCATCAAACTCGGCTAGGGCTTGCTCGAATTGTTTATCTTCAAATAACTGACGTGCAGCTTCAATTCTTTGATTAATATTTTTCATATAAAACTTCCTTAAATTTGATATTCTAAGTGTACAAAATACTGTAATTTCAAGCAAATACTAACTGATAATGTTTTGAGATGCTAAATTGAAATTAAGCGTCAAGAAAGTGAGGTAAATATGGACAAACAA
>JAAYKK010000083.1 GCA_012522435.1 Clostridiaceae bacterium
AGTTGATCTGACGACAGATGTTAATATTAATTACCAAGATATCGCAAACGACTCTTGACTAGCTAGTAGATTATACGCAGGTGTATCCACCGTCAATCGGGAGAATGGCTCCAGTTACGTAGGAAGCTTCTTCACTACCTAAGAAAATTGCACCGGCATTAAGTTCGCCCGCATTTCCATAACGTCCTAAAGGCACAGTCATTTTCATATATGCGGTGAATTCATCAGTATTCAGAGTTTCTGATGTTAATTCAGTCTCAAAATAGCCCGGGCAGATACAGTTGCAGGTAACATTATATTTTGCCAATTCAGCAGCAACAGCACGTGTAAAGTTTACAACGCCACCTTTTGATGTGTGATATGCCACTGTATCAATTGCAGTATTACCTACTAAACCATACATCGAAGAGATATTGATAATACGACCGTAGTTAGCATCTTTCATATATTTGCCAAAGGCACGTGTGACATAGAATACGCTAGACATATCTGTCTCAATGGTAAAATCCCATTCTTCGTCAGTCATATCCAATACTCCGGCATTTGCTGCAGAACCGGCGCAATTAACTAAAACGTCAATTTTACCCATTTCTTCAAAAGCTTCAACTGCTGCAGCATTTACGCTTTCAACATCAGTAACATCACAACGAATAGGCAGACATTTGACACCTTTCTTCTCAATATTTTTTGCTAATTCTTCAAGTTTTTCCAACCTTCTCGCCATGATAACCATATCAGCGCCTTGATCCGAATAAGCATCCGCCATTTGTTTTCCTAATCCTGATGATGCTCCTGTAATAACTACTACTCTTCCTGTGTAATCAAACATTTTATCTTCCTTTCTACTAATGTTTCATATGTAAAATGTTTTGCAATATATTAATTTAGTGAATATCATGTATTTTAATAAATTAATATATTTTACTAAAATTAATTGTATATGCACTAATTAAACTAATCAATTAAGGTATTTCTTGATGCAAAGTTCTTTTTGCCGACCGAAGGTTGTCAACAGCTCTAGCTAAACGTTGTTCAATTTCTAGAATGCTACCATCAGCATCAACAACCTGCATTGATCCTCGGATCATTTTGGTTTGCCAATTTATCGCATGATTAAACTTATCTTGATCACCCCAGAGATAGGGAACCGGAAAAAATCCTGAGGCAAATGCAAGATAGAAACCCTCAGGACTATAAAGATCAGGAATGCTTTTTTCTAGAGCTTTGATTAAGAGTCTTGAATTTTGATAAAGATCCTCTTCCCGTTGATTCACTTCCGGATTTTTACTCTGATCATCTATCAAACCTTTTAATCTTGCTTCTCGGTATTTTTCTATTGTATGTAAAGTGATTTGAATGCTTTCATTGATCACATCAGGAGTCGCTAAGTGTGAGGCTTCTGAATAACTAACGACATGTATTACATCGGGACTTGCCAGATTGCGAGGTTCAATATCATCCATCAGACAACTGACGGCAGCCAATTGTATTTTTGCTTGTTCCAAGTCAGGTTTGAAAAAATCTAAGCCTGCTCTTGGTTGAAAAACAATTCGAAAATTATCGTCTTCTAAAGAACGAACTAATCTTAATAAAGCTCTTGATTTTGCAAGATCGTGAACACCCCAAGTACTTCTTGGTGTATTGAGCATATTTTGTAAAACAAAAGTTTTGATACCATAAAGCTTAGCCAATTTTGCAGCCAGATAAGCTACCACAATGTAAGTTAAATCATCTGCACCACGAAAAGCGAAATGATGTGAAACATTTGCTTCAAGAGGTTTATTAGTGGTTGCAATATATTCAATAGTTTTGAAATGCTCTTTTAAGTTGGTATAAAGATCATAGGGTCCTCGATCATCAAGTTGATTGAACCACCATAAAGATAGTGCATGCCAAGAAATATTGATTGTGTTTTCATACATTCTTGCTAACTGAGGAATATTTTTGGTACCGGCATAGGTCCGCATTAATAGAGGTCTTGCTTCTTCATATAAATAACGATAATCTGCTTCGGAATTAACCGGAACACCGCCTCCATTTAACTTGCCTGACCAATTCTCAGCAAAATTGGACTGTGACAATTGAGAAGTCCCCAATGATAAAATATCCAGCAAGCCTTTAGATGCTAGTTGTTTAATCCAGGATCCACATTCCAGAATTGCTTCTTCTTGTTTTTGTCCTGAATGATAAGGTCCTACATGCGCTCTGATCAAAGGTCTTGTCTGGTGAGCGGATTGTTTTTTCGTAGCTTCCAGTCTCTTCAACAAAGTATCTTGACCGGTTCCAAATTCTAAATAATCATTAGCTGATTTTGTGTCATAAGCTAGATATTCTTTTTTATAGATAACTTCTTCAGCAAATTGATGCAAATTATCATCATATTGGCTGACTTCTAGCATATCTCGCGGAATAAGCTTAGCGGGCACTAACATCTTAGATAAGCTTTCAGCGATTGATTCCCCACCTTGAAAACAAGTAAAAATACCGGAGAAAGTTTTTTCAACTTTTCTACATGTTTCAGGTAAACCGCCAAAAAACAATAAATCAATTGGCCCATTTTGAAATTCTAAAAGACGCTCTTTTTTTAATTCTTCTAGGAGAAATCCCAACATATTAATTGCATCGGTATAATCTAAACGATAACTAATGCCTAAACGATTGATCTTGTTTTTTCGTAACCAATCTATAATCACTAATCTGGCAGAGCTGTCGTTGTAAAAGCTAAAAGCTTTTTGTATTCTTTCATCAGCTATCACAACTTCATAACCACATTCGGACAACAAACCTCCTGCGGTCTGCAAACCCATAGTATGAGCATCATTCGCCGGTTTGAGCAAACCGTAAACCGTCCTTAGATCAGACTGTCGCATCGGGGTCATCCCTCCTCACAAGCTTCTGCAAGATATCAGAAAATTC
Organism: Clostridiaceae bacterium; assembly: GCA_012522435.1. Taxonomy (GTDB): domain Bacteria; phylum Bacillota; class Clostridia; order Saccharofermentanales; family DTU023; genus UBA5436. The sequence goes on from JAAYKK010000083.1 coordinate 2,917, forward strand.
AATTTCCCGCAGGTATCTACCTCTTTCTCGAAAATTCTCATGCATTAACTTAGACGCCAGTTCAATGATTAAACCGGTATAACTCATATCAAGATTGAGTTTTTTGCCTAAAGCTTCCAGAGGAACTAATCCATATGGAATATCTTCATAAATATAACGATGTTTTAAAGTTGTAGGAGCATATATTTCAGAATATGCGTCTGTATTTTGAATTTTTTCATATAGATTATTGCCCAGAGATTTGTAACTGCGACTAACCCAATCACTTGTACTCTCGACCGGAAAATTCATAGCTTCGGATAAACGGATCCTCTCTCGATCCGTATTTTCCAAAAACTCTGCAATCCTGGGAGTTATCCCTTCATGATAATAAAGATAATTTGAAGATTGGTCTTCTGTTCGTCCACTGTTTAAGAGTAAAGGAGCACAATGTAGAATCATACCAACATTGCCAATGGAAGTTTGTATCATAGATGTAGCGGGTTGAAAATGTTTTTGTAAATCTAAAGGCAACCTTGAACAAATTTCCTGATTGCTCAGTTCACCCAGACCGGCTAAGTAAACAGCTTCTTTTATCGCATATAAATGGGTTCGATCCTCAGAAATTTTTCTACAAGTATGAAATACTGTTTGAGCTTCAGTAATAATCGGCTTAGATAAATTGCTACCCTGATTATAGTAATGGTCAAATTCAATTGCACCGCATGTTCTGCCGGGACTCAAGATGACAATTGCATCAGTTTGTAATGATTTGCTAAATTGGAACGCTAACTCGCGATGAGAAAATGCAGGCGTAGTAACTATCACAAGTTCAGGTTCTGCTAAAGCTTGATTCAAATCGGATGTTGCTTCCTTGATCTGAGCTTCCCCTTCAATTTGACCCTCGATAAAGATTTTTTTTGTTTGTTTGATCTTTTTTATATTATCTTCTGTGCGATTCCAAAGAATAATTTCATGACCTGCAAGTGCTAAATCAGCTGCCATTGTTAAACCTGAATTTCCGGCACCTATTACTGTAATTTTCATATTATTCCCCTATAATCTCTAATGTCTGACATAATTTAACGTCTCATTCTGTTGAAAATACGTTAATCATGACTCTTCAGTGCACTTCAAACCAGCTCGAGTTTATAGCAAACAAAAAGTACCCAATAATGACAAAATAAATATTTAACAATAATAAAAGTTTGAAACAAAAAATGTTTCAGAATTGATCAATTGTTCAGATTGCTTCTTTTACTGTCAACTGAATGTTGTTTTAACTGTACGAATAAGTTTACCATGAACCACTATAACAAGTCTAATCTGACATACATTTGATTATTAAGAATTTAAATACTGCCCTCTCTTAAATACAAAAACAGTTTGGGCACAACTTGGTTTTTTCTTGAAACAATTCCTTCTTGAAATGTATTTTTTTCTCCGTCTGCATTAGGAAAAATCAGAGGCAAAACATCTTTTCCCGGTCCCGCAGCATAAAAGACCGAGCCGTTATCTCTGGCTGAAGTAAACATTATGAGCCAAAGATAAGCATTTTTGTTGGCGGCATATTGCTCCATCACCTTGACTAATTCTTCTTCCAGAGCATTAGTCTCGTTCAGGCGATACATTGTATATTGTGAGATAATAATATTTCGTTCTGCAACAGTATAATTCTTTACATCAAATTCCAACAATTTGCCGAGATCTTTTAATAAATCTACCGAGCTTGCTTTAAATATATCTCGAGCTAATAAATCAATATTTTGCTCAGCATACTCTGCTAAATGTTGAGCAATCTTTTTATCTTCTTCGGTTGTTGTCGGAGATTTGAAATTCAAAGTATCTGCAATAATTGCTGACAATAACAATCCCGCCACATCCCAATCCGGTTTTACGTTCTGCTCAATAAATAGTTTAGCAATAATGGTTGCTGTTGCACCTAAAGGCTCATTTCTAAAAGAAACCGGTTTATCTGAAGTCAAATCTCCTAGACGATGATGATCAATAATTTCTACTATTTCTGCCTTTTCAATATTTGGTACGGACTGAATTGCTTCATTATGATCAAGTAACACAAAACGACGTTTGGGAGCATTAAGCAAGCGATATCGTGAAGTTAAGCCCATAACCCGATTCTCCTGATCGACAATCGGATATGCACGGTGTCTGGTTCGCATCATTTTGGCTTTTGCATCCTCAACAAATTCCTGCTCATTGAATACAACTAAATCTTTCCCCATGATTAATTGGACGGGAATAGAATAATATAAAAAACGGCTGGTATTCATAGCACCGTGACCGGAGAGAATTATAGCGCATTGATTTTTCTTTGCTTCATTCAAGACCATAGGTGCAATTTCTTTGGTCCAGACTAAAAGCAGAACAGCAGCACCTTTACGAATAGCCTCCAGTTGAAAGTTAGTATCGTTTCCCATAATTACAATACGATCTTCTAAATCATAAAACTTCAAATTATTTGCTGATAAAGCAAGGATACTAACTTTACCGTTATGATGAGACTTAGCAGGAGCATAATATAATTTACCGTCAATTGCTCTGGCAATATTTTCGATAGGAGTTTTAGCCAAGAGATCAATCGATCTTGATGTATCATGTAAAACCGTTTCGCCAATTGAAGAATTAGTTACTATACCTAATAGGCGGTCTCTTTTATCTTGTACAGTAAATACCTTATGTTGTTCATCGAAACGTTGAATAACATCGCGCAGCATAGAATCCTTAGACACTCTGTTTGAGTCATCCATCACGGTTTCATCAAGCTGTGACCTTGCATCCTTGATTCTTAAGGGAAAAGGTTGATTAAACTTCTTTAATAAAAATTTGGACTCGCTCGAGAGCTCATCCAAATAGCAAGCCACAACATTATATCCTTGTTTTTGTTTGAGGTGAGCATAACCTATTGCAGAAGCAATACTGTCAGTATCGGGATGGCGATGACCTACAGCATAAACAATGCCCCCGCCACCATATTCTCTGTACAAATAATCTGTAGACATGATTTCCCTAATTTCTGATTAATTTATTATCTATGTAAACATAAATTTTAACATAAACAACTAATCATAACCATGTTTTCGAGTTCTTACCGACATTCTGAATTGAAAAAACCTCGAAACAAAATTCAGTCTCGAGGTTTCTTATGGTTGCGGGGGCAGGATTCGAACCTGCGACCTCCGGGTTATGAGCCCGACAAGCTACCAGCTGCTCCACCCCGCGATATATTAATTGATCGATTCTATCTTCTGCTTATTAACTAAGTTCAAATTGGAATCTACACTTGATCGAGAACAAACTTTTTTATTTGGTGCTCGTGGCCGGACTCGAACCGGCACGAATGTTTAAGTTCGACGGATTTTAAGTCCGTTGCGTCTGCCAGTTCCGCCACACGAGCGTTTGGCTTGCTCTCTTTTAGTGCTTAACTATACTAGCACTGGATTTTTTATTTGTCAAACTAAAAATAAATAATATTAACGTTTGAAAATTGTCACTTTCTAATAAATTTATCGTTGACAATTCTGAATCACTTAGTAAAATATGAATGATTCAGCATACATTATAGATAATAAGTTTAGAAAATCTCAAAATATGAGTGAACAGAATAAACAAAGTAACAATCAAATTGACAGATTTGTATTACGTCATTTAGAAGCCAATTCAGGGAAATGGATTTCCGGAGCTGACTTAGCTGAACAAGTAAATGTCAGTCGCAATACGATCTGGAGAATAATCAAAAAACTCCAGGATACAGGTTATGCTATCGAATCTGTAACCGGTCGCGGATATCAATTAAAAAATGATCAGGATTTACTTTCGGAATATGGAATTATCTTAAATCTTAACAATCCTAGTAATTATCAAATTGAGATCTTAGGCACAGTTGACTCAACTAATAATATTTTAAAAGAAAAAGCTCGAGCCGGATATCCTGCAGGAACATTAATTGTGGCTAATGCGCAAGAATCGGGTCGTGGACGCCGAGGTAGAGATTTCTTTTCACCACCGGGAACAGGGGTTTATTTCAGTTTGTTAATCAGACCGGATCACAATTTTAATCCCGGACAAAAAAGTCCTGCCTTAGCTGCAGTAGCTCTTTCATCCGCTATTGATAAAATTTTAGATAAAACCTCCGGGATCAAGTGGGTTAACGATATTTATTTAGATCAAAAAAAGGTAGCAGGCATCCTCAGCGAGGCAGAACTGGATTTTGAAACTGCCAGCATCGCTTATTTGGTAATCGGGGTTGGGGTTAATGTTTATCAACCACAAACTGACTTTCCTTCTGAACTAAAACATACTGCTTCTGCACTTTTGCCTTCAACTCAGCCCAAAGCGGGATTAAGAAATAAATTGATTGCGGAATTCTTAAATCAATGGGAAATCCTGGCTAAACCTGAGCAATCAATGCAAGCTCTTGAAATTTTCAGAAGTAAATCTATACTGACCGGAAAAACTGTCAATATTTGGCACAACCATAACAAGATAGTAACCAAAGTATTAGACGTCAATCAGGAATTCGAGCTGGTAGTAGAGTTAAAAGACGGTTCAATTCAAACCATTAATCACGGTGAGGCAACTCTTCATAGTAACTAATAATTAGTTTTAAATTAAAATAAAAAATAGAAAGAAAAAACAATGTTAAATTCTAAATTCACAATCAGACAAATGACCATCACTGCTTTAATGGTTGCTACCTTAATTGTTTGCAGCCAGATTGCCTTTAATTTGCCGGGAGGCATTCCGGTTACCATGCAAACGTTCGGAATTGCTTTGATCGGATTTCTCCTAGGTACAAAACTCGGTACGATTGCAGTCGGAGTTTATTTATTAATCGGCTTAATTGGCTTACCGGTATTCTCAAATTTTGGATCCGGTCCCGCAAAACTACTCGGCCCGACCGGCGGATATTTAATCGGCTTTTTACCGATGGTACTCCTGATCGGTTTAGCAATTGATTTGTTCAATAAGAATGAAACATCCGGTAGATTTGTCTGGCTATTTGTTCTGCCTTCAATTGGTTTAGCAGCTTGCCACCTCTTAGGTGTCGTTTGGCTATCGGTCGGCACTGACATGTCTTTTTTAGCTGCAGCTGCTGTCGGTTCGATTCCTTTTATTATCAAAGATATTGCTTCCGTGATCTTGGGCTATTTCATTGCCCAAATCCTGAGCAAGCCATTGAACAAAGTTCTAGTTAAAGCTTAATCTTATTAATGCTCTGAACACCGGATTTCATAATTATTTTTCTGGTCCAAGCTGTATAAAGAAAATCGCGTTTTATCATTTTCCCTAATAATTTAAATCGTAAAACACGCATTTTCTTTTTATATGTTTTAAATATTTGATCAGCGTTTGTCCCAATTTGAAAAGCTTCAGCTAATTTCAAGCCGCTTTCAAAAGCATAGCTGAATCCTTCAAAAGAGCTGGCACTGATTAATCCTGCTGCCTCGCCGATCAAATATACACCCGGCTTGCCTAGAACAAAATCGCGCCACCCTTTCGGCTTCATAACTTGACAAGCCTCGGTTTTTATCGGTTCACCTAAAATATAATTCTGTGATTTGCAAAATCTTCTTTTCTGTTTTTCAAAATTTTCTCGACTATGTTGAGGCGAAAAAGCACCTCCATAAATTAGATGATCATCTTTATGCATCAACCATGAGCATGCTTTACTGGTTTGAGAATCAAAAATACAATAGTATATAGGTTTTTTCTTTTCTGGATTGGTAAACCATTGCTGAATCGCTAAATAATAATCAATCTTATTATCAAAAAATGATTTACGGACTATTGAATTTGCTCCTTCAGCACCTACTAATTGTTTACAAATGACTTTACTCAACTCAGAACCATGTTTAATAGATAACTCGAAATTGCTACCGATTTGGACAATTTTCAAACACTTTGCTTTAACATAATCTACCGATTGCGGAACAAGAGAAATCAGCCATTGATCAAATTCATATCTGTCCATATTTAAATAGAGTCGGAAATAATCTCGCTCTAGATTTTGAACCAGATCGATTGTTTTAACAGAAAAAATCTGGGGTTCAACTAAGACTGATTTAGGTAAACTTAAGTCAAAACTAGCCAATACCTTTTGCGCATCAGGTGACAAGAGACCGCCACAAGGCTTGGTAGATCTTTTAATTTGACCATCAAGAAGGATAATCTTCAAATCAGGTCTGATTTCTGCCAGAATACGAGCAAAAGTTGAGCCTGCCGGTCCGGCACCGATAATTCCTATGTCATAAATCATTTGGCAATCTTTCCTTTTTCATTTCAAATAAGAGGAAAAAACATATGTAAATAAAATATATTTTGCTCGAGCTTCGCCTTTATCTCAACATCCATTTTATCAAGCAAACGTTTGGCGATAGATAAGCCCAGGCCGGTCGAACTATTCTGTCTAGCCGGATCAGCTTTATAAAACTTATCGAATAAATTGTCTATGTTTAGTTGAGAATCAGGCTTCAATTGATTAGAAAATTCAAGTAATGCTACTTTCATTGAATTTTCAGCTTTAGAAAGTTTATTGCCATCACTCAACATTTCCTCAACCGGGTAATTGTTTATCACATCTAATTTGATTTTCAGATTACCCGCCCCATGAAGTAATGCATTTTGTAAAACATTTTGTAAAACTCGCTCTAAAGCATTGGGATTAGCCTTAATTTTTACATCTTCTACCGGTAATTCAATTTTAGGTTCGATCTGATTCTGTTTGAAAATTTCATAAAAAGAAAATAAGTTGTGAGCCAAAACTTCACTTAGATTAATTTCTTGTAATTCCAAGCTGAATGCATCCTGCTCCAATTTAGCATAGGTAAATAGCTCATCTAGAATTCGGGTTAATCCATTTATTCTTTCTTCCATAATTGCCAGGTATTGCATTTGTTTCTCAGGATCATTTGTCTGTTGTAGGAGTTGCAAGTAGCCATTGAGTGAAGTCAAAGGTGTGCGAATGTCATGCGAGAGACCGGCTATCGTATCTTTGGCAGCCGACTCTTCACGCAACAAACTAATTTGTAAGCTATGCGTATTATCAATATGTCGATTAATTTGATCAGCTAATTCCAAAATCTGTTTGTTTTTCAATTCACTGGTTAAACGTAAACGGCTCTGTCTACCATCCAAAAATTTTATTTGATCTCCAAGTTCTTTTATTTGACGCAAAAGTAGCCATAGATAAAAACCTATGGCTAAGCAACAGATAAATAAAATGCTAATAACAAGGTATGCCAAATTATCTCCTATAAGCTATTTGCTAATTAACATCTTTCCTTTGGAGAACTAAACAGCTACCACCTAATGCCAGAACCATAAGCACCAAGCAGACTATAGTTGCCCGAATCAGGTCGGTATTTCCTGAATTCATGTTAATACTATCAATATTACCGATTACAGTGTAATTGCTCAATGCCCATTCTCCGCTAAAGTCAAAGATTTTTTTCAATAAATCTGTCAGTAAACCCCAGATCATTTTATTGAAAACTGTAACATAGAGTAATCCACTGACTAAAACAACAGATAAATGTCTGGTCAAAGTTGCTAAGAACAGTATTATCGCTAAGAAAGCAATGTGGAAAACTAAGTGAAAACCGATTATTTCAAATAAGTTTCCCCAATTTACAATTTTGAATTTTTCACTAAAAACCATATTAATACCGATGCTTAAAGTAGCAGTCGCTACAATAAAAATCACAATTGAATAAGATATACCAACAATAAATTGAGCAAAAATGAAACCGGTACGATTTCTTTTCATACCCAAGAAATTCTTCACATAACCATTTCTATAAGGTGCTGTAAAAAACATTGCTGCAAAAATAATGATAAAGATTAAGATACCCCGGCCTGTGAATTGCTCTAACAGTAAGTCTTCACCGGTTCCCAGATCAAAACTTCCATCTCCGGCATTAAATTGGAAATCAATATTCTGATTGTGGTTTGCAGCATTGGTTATTTTATCATCTGTATTACCATCTTCAGTTTCTGTGAGTTCAGAATTGATTTGTTCCGGTAATGATTGATTTTGCATTGTTTGCATATTTTCTTCTAATATTTTAATACTAAAATCCCAAAGGAACATAAACATAGTCAAGATCAAAACAACAGACAAGAGGATAATATAAGTAGATTTCTGTTTGGTTAAACGTCGCAATTCCATTCTAGTTAAATTAAACATATGGCACCTCATTCTGCATCGGTTGATTTGCATAACCGGTTAACTGCAAATAATAATCTTCTAAAGTATTTTTATGTACCGTTAAAGACTCTATTGGTATTTCATTTTGGGCTAAAGTTAACGCAATATCTCCCGTACGATTAACTTCTTCATAGATGTAAATTTCATTTTCGGAAATTAATTGATAATCCATAATATTTATTTGATCTAAGGCAACCACTGCTTGTGAAGCTTGAGGGGTAATCAGTTCAATACGATCGCGACTTTTTTGTTCCAAATCCGAACGGTTGATTTCTTCAACCAAACGTCCTTGGTCAATAATACCGAAGCGACTCGCCAATCTAGCCAATTCACCTAAAATATGACTGGAGATGATAAAAGTAATACCTTCTTCTCTATTCAAGCTTTCAATAGTATTTCTAATTTCAACTATGCCCTGAGGGTCAAGACCGTTAATTGGTTCATCCAAAATCACCAAATCCGGATTTCCAACTAAAGCCAAAGCTATACCTAATCTCTGTTTCATACCCAAAGAAAATTGTTTGACTTTCTTCTTTCCGACTTCGTCTAAGCCTACTATTTCAAGAAGTTTTTTCTCTAATCCAGGCTCATTTTGTCCAATAGCCAGAGCTTTTAAACGCAAATGCTCAAAGCCCGTTAAATTAGGATAAATCCCCGTATTTTCGATTAAGCAACCTATTCTAGGCATCACTAACTTGGCATCTAGCTCATCTTTTCCGAACAGAGAATATTTACCATCTGTAGGTCTTGCCAATCCGGCAACCATACGCATCAGAGTCGTTTTCCCGGCTCCATTTCTACCGATCAAGCCATAAATATCACCTTGTTTGATCAAAATTGAAACACTATCCACCGCTTTTTGCTTGCCGTAAATTTTAGTAATATTATTAGTTTCTAAAATTGTAGACATTTTTGTCTCCTCATCTTTATTTATTTCTATTAAGTCAATAATTTGATCAATTCATGAGCAAAGAATTAACTTAACTATATAATGCAATAAAGAAATTTAAACATCGCAAAGAATTGTTAAAGAAAGTATAAAGATTGTTTTTTAGCGATTGCTATTGTAAAAGATCAATCTTGAAGAAAAATCAATGTTTGAATTTAAATCCAATGCCCCAAACTGTTTCAATATATTCAACATCTGTGAAAGCATTGAGTTTTTTACGTATATTTGAAATATGTACATTAATAGTTTTGTCGCTACCAACATAATGTTCATCCCATGCATATTCATAGATATCCTGTTTTGTGAAAACTCGATCCGGATATTGCATCAACAAAGACAAAATTTTCAATTCTGAAACAGTCAAATTTAAATCATGTCCTTTGACCTCTGCTGTGTAATTTTCTTGATCTAAAATCAAATCTTTGTATTTAAGTAATTTGTGAGGTTTTTCAGTTTGAAAACGTTTGGAGAGAATATTGACTCTGGCCATCAACTCTTCAAGCGAAAAAGGTTTGGTCATATAATCATCAGCTCCATTAGTCAACAAATCTAATTTGGAATCCAGAGTATCTTTTGCAGAAAGCACCATAATAGGTGTATCTCGAACGGCTTTTAATTTGGGTAATAAATCCTCTCCCGACAACCCCGGTAACATCAAATCTAAAAGAATCACACTATAGTCTTCGGCTTCAGCCAATAGTAAACCTTCTGTACCGGAAAAAGCTTGACTGCAAACAAAGCCCGCTTGATCTAAAGCTTCTTTAATCAAATGATTAATATTTGTATCATCTTCAATGATTAGTATCTTCTTCATATCTATTCGCTTTCATCTAAAGGAACAACAGAAATGATACAAAAAGATTCAATTCCCTTACCTTGTCCAAATTGGGTCAAGCCCTCGCCACTGGTTGCAGTAAGCATCACTTGTTCAGGTTTAAGATCTGTGATTTCTGCAATTGATTCTCTAATTTGATCAATATATGGTAAGAGCTTTGGTTTTTTCGCCTGTACGGTAAAACTGATATGCAAAATTTGGTAATCAAGCTCAACTAAATCCGCCAAAGCTAATTCTAAATAAGCTTTACTGTCCGTAATCCCATGCTCAAGGCACAATTCATCAGCCACTGCGCCCAAAATGGGCTTACAGGTAATCCCCGAGATGGCATTGGTTAAAGCATGCAAGAGGACATCGGCATCGCTATTGCCTAATAAACCGGGACAATTGTCAATGGTTACCCCGCCTAAAATCAAAGGCTTAGAATCGTCTTGATCTACAAAGCGGTGGCTATCCTGACCTATAGCTTGGATGGAATAACATTTCATTTGTTGTGACATAATTTCATCTCCATTAGTAACTGATTTACTATGAACATATTTTTTCGGAACATCTAATCGTATGATAACCTCCGGATTTATCAATTATTGAGACATTCAAAAACAATTCTTGTAAATACTTAAAGGCTGAGGCGGAACCCTGTTTTTTCTGGATCACTGTATAAAAAACACCTCTTTCAACCAGATTGTCAGCTACTTCTCTAAACATACGATAATATACATTTTTGCCGGTACGAATTGGCGGATTAAGTAATGCCAGGTCATAGTTTATCCCTAGATCAGGCACACCGTCGAATTCAGTAGCCATAATATTCAATTTATATTTTCTGGCATTTCTTTTAACCAACTCAATCGCTCTGGGATTGATATCAACTGCATGCCATCTTTGATCAGGAAATAACCTATTTAATACTATAGAGACTACACCGTAACCGCATCCTAAATCCAGACAGTTATCGACATCACCCTCATAATTTTTCAATTCCTTAATCACAGCTTTCAACATAACATCTGTTCCGTAATCAACTTTGTTACGGGAGAAAACCCCACGATCAGTATAGAATTCAAAATCTTGTTGAGCAATTGTATACTTAATTTTTCTTACTTGATGCTCTAAATCTTGACTCGGTTTGAAATAATGTGACTGTGCCATAGTTTTACCTTAATCAATATCATTGGTTTTTCGTAATAAGTTATCTACCATATAACCTATTAATTACTTAACAATTTTTTGATAATTTCAAAAAATCTACATTACATTATAACTCAACTTATCTCATTCCAAAACTCAAAACTAAACCTGACTTAATCTACATAATTGATAATCGCTCTGTTTTTACTCAAGGCTATCAACAATGGAAGCCCTAAACCGTAAATAACAATAGTCTGAGAAATTGTTATTGAAAGCACAGTGGTTAGAATTGCACCAATAGATGGGGTTTTTGGCATTAAGAGAAATGGCAAGTATGTTCCGACAATTAACCCATTGAGGATGACTGGTGGAAGCAAAGCAACTATTCTTGCTACATTTGCACGTTTGCCTAAGATCAAATTTTCGTCTTGTTGGCTTTGATTCAATTGTAAATATTGCCGCAAAGGTTTAGCTAAAATATATGTTGCACCGGCTGCCAATAAAGTTGTTAGACTGCCACCTAAAATATCGATTAATCCTAAATTCTGTGGATTAAAGAAATTCGCCAAAAGACAACCTAAAAAAACACCCGGAATTGTTGCCGGAACCAAAGCGGGCAAGACAGTCATGGCTTCTGCCAATCTAAACTGGATCATGCCGGATGCAATTTGAGCAAAAGGCAAAGTAAATACTAAGTATAAGCCTGCCATAATACCGGCTAAAATTATATTAAAAAGTTTTTTGTTCATTTCAACCTCCAAAGATGAGAAACAGTCATCCGGAAACTAATAAAAAAAGCTAGAAACTTGACCGTAAAAACAGTGATCTCTAGCCCCTTCTGCTATTTTACATTTTCGGTCAATAAGATCAAGAGACTTTCACGGTTTCACCGACCAGTTAAAATAATCACTCGGCCAATAATTAAGGTTTAAGAATACCCTTGATAAAGTCCTTGTCACGAGCGAAAATTTCTCTGATTTCTCGAAAACATTGACCGGAAAGCGTACGTTGATCAGCAATGATACCATAACTTTCAAGTCCTAACTGATTAGCAAGATACACAGCACGATATAGATGATATTTTTGAGTGACCAGTAAAACTTTATCCAATTGATAGTTCTCTAAACAGCGTTGCACGCTTTCATAAGTCGATAAACCGTAAATATCAAGTATAAGTGCATCCTCAGGCACATTTTTGTTTAAAACATACTCTCGCATTACTTTAACTTCATCATAGCCCTGACCATCTGCTGAACCATGACCACTTAGTAGTAATTTAGAAACAATGCCTGCCTGATATAAAGCTGCTCCCATATCCAAGCGTTCCTTCAAAATCGGTGACGGCTTGCCATCACGTATCCCTGCTCCAAAGACCAAAGCACATTCATAGTTTTGTTCTGGCACATTTTCTAATGTGGCAATCTGATCGAAGGTTGTCGCAATAATATAAATGTTTGGTATTATGATCAGTAAAAGCACAACTAGTATTATAATTAGCAATTTTATTAATTTGGATTTGGATTTAGATCTTGTCTTTTTCACTTTTGCTCCTCTACCCAAATTCTAATAGGGTATCTATTTGATAATACATCAATTTCCATGTAAACATGCTCAAAATTTAAGCTTTGACATGATTTTGTGCAAAGCGATTTTTGTGAAGCTATATTATACAAAGTAGTTTCGTAGAGCGAATGGCAGCTATAATCTAATATCAATTATAATTAAACAGACTACAATATTTTAGTGGTTTATATATAAGTTTGGATATTAATCAGATACCGAAAGGTGATATCTCTATAGTGGTAAATTATGGGTATAGTTTTATCGCCGGATTACAGAGAAATAACAAAAGACCGCTCTTTGGCGGTCTTTCGATTATCTTTATTTGAGTGTTCTATCAATAATAAGCTGATCTAATTTAGCCAACAACTTCCATACCTAAAGTTAAATCCTTGCCATTGATATCAACAGTAGCTACATGAGCTACACCTTCCTTCAAAGGAGCCACTTCAATTGCTAAAACTTCCTCTTGAATAAGATCTCTGAATTTTTCCATCAATTGACCTAAATCAGCATTATCTGCATAGTACAAATTTATCCGATCCGAAACTTCAAAACCGCTCTCGCGACGCATGTTTTGGATTTTAGATACAATTTCACGTACATTTCCTTCATCAATCAAAGTAGGAGTTAATACTGTATCCAGAGCAACTGTCACACCGTGATCAGAAGCTGTGGCCAGCCCTTCCGCCTGAATAGTTGAAATTAGTAAATCTTCTTCCGTAAAAATTTCCGAACTACCTGCTATTTCAACTTCGATTTGGCCCTTCTCCTGTATGGCTTGATAAGATGCTCGACCATCAAGTGCTGCCAATTTTTGATTAACTTCCGGTAGATTCTTGCCGAAACGAGGACCTAATAAACGCAGTTGAGGTTTGAATTGATAGTCTTGCAATTCAGTTGCATCTGTAACCCATTCAACCTGTTTCACATTCAACTCATCAGCTACCAACGGAATATATTCTGCTGCCAATTTTTGTTCGCTGACAATTTGCATTTTAGATAATGGCTGACGAATTTTCAGCTCTGATGTATTTCTAGCTGCTCTACCCAAATTGACCAGCTCTAAAACCAGTTTCATTTGATATTCCAATTCGGGATCGATCAAATCTTCATTACAGGTTGGGAAATCAGCTAAATGAACACTTTCACGAGCGTCGTCAAAGAAATTGACTACCAGATTTTGATACATACTCTCGGTCATAAACGGAACGAAAGGAGCCGATAATCTAGTCAAAGTTTCCAAAACAGTAAAGAGTGTCATGTAAGCATTGATCTTATCCTGTGTCATCTCTGAGCCCCAGTAGCGCTCTCTGGAGCGACGTACATACCAGTTAGATAAATCATCAACAAAATCTTCCATGATTCTGGTTGAACCTGTAATATCATATTTTGCCATTCTTTGATCTACATTCTTAACTAAAGTATTAAGACGACTTAAAATCCAATGATCCATTACACTTAATTTATCGTATTCCAGTTCATATTTGCTTGGATCAAATTGATCAATATCCGCATATAAAACATAGAAAGCATAAGTATTCCAAAGGCCGCTGATGAATTTACGTTTCACCTCATTGACCATTTTTGCTGAAAAGCGTGAGGGTAACCAAGGTTGGCTGTTTGTGAAAAAGTACCAACGAACGGCATCCGCTCCTTCTTCATCCAATATATCAGTTGGATCAACAACATTGCCAAGATGTTTTGACATCTTCCTGCCTTCTTCATCCTGAACATGCCCCATAACTATGCAGTTTTTGAAAGGAGAACTATCAAAGACTGCTGTTCCAATAGCCATTAAGGTGTAAAACCAACCTCTAGTTTGATCGACGGCTTCTGAAATGAAATCTGCCGGGAAAGTTTCCTCAAATAATTCTTGATTTTCAAAAGGATAATGATATTGTGCAAAGGGCATTGAGCCGGAGTCAAACCAACCGTCAATAACTTCCGGAACCCGGTGCATTTCTCCTTCACATTCAGGACAATTGAGAGTAACTTGATCAATATACGGACGATGTAATTCAATATCCTCCGGACAATTGTCAGACATCTCTTTTAATTCAGCTATCGAACCAACCAGATGATCATAACCACAATCTTCACAGCGCCAAACAGGAAGTGGTGTACCCCAATATCTCTCACGGGATAATGCCCAATCAATGACATTTTCTAAGAAATTGCCGAAACGTCCGGTACCTATTGTTGGTGGAATCCAATTGACTGTGCTGTTATTATCAAGCAAGTTTTCTCTCAGTTCGGTCATTTTGACAAACCAAGATTGACGAGCATAATACATCAATGGTGTGTGACAGCGCCAGCAAAATGGATAATTATGAGTGTTTTCCTCAATTTTTATCAATAAACAGCGTTGCTGTAAATTTTCAATTATCTGTGGATCAGCTTCTTTGAACATTAATCCTGCGAAATCTGTCGCTTCTTCAGGCATTGTTCCATCTTCATTAATAAACTGAACAAACGGTAAGTTATATTCGCGACCAACCCGAGCATCATCATCACCAAATGCAGGAGCCTGATGAACAATTCCCGTACCTTCATCTAACGTGACATAATTATCCATCACAACATAGAAAGCTTCTTTTTTTGATTTCTTGACAATCTCATCAGCATAAGGAAATAAAGGTGTGTATTTGATACCGACCAGATCTTTGCCCTGCATTTTTTCAATAATTGTATATTCTTCACCCAATACTTGTTCAACTAATGAAGCGCCCACATAATAACGGACTTTTTTCTCCGTGCCATCGAGATCCTGCCCAACTTCAGCCAAAACATAATCTTCGTCCGGATGTACACACAAGGCTAAGTTAGAAGGCAAAGTCCACGGTGTAGTTGTCCAAGCAGTTAAATAAGTATCAGTCTCATCTTCAACTGCAAATCTGACATAAACCGATGGCTCTGTAACATCTTCGTAGCCTTGAGCTACCTCATGACTGGATAAAGCGGTTCCACAACGTGGACAATACGGCACAACTTTATGTCCTTGATAGATCAAGCCTTTATCCCAGATTTGACGCAAAGCCCACCAACCAGATTCGATATAATCATTTTCATATGTGATATAAGGATTTTCCATATCGGCCCAAAAACCGATTCTTTCGGACATTTCTTCCCATTCAGTTTTATATTTCCAAACACTTTCTTTGCACTTTTTGATAAAAGGCTCAATTCCGTATTCTTCAATTTGCTCTTTACCGTCAAGACCCAAAATACGTTCAACTTCCAGCTCAACCGGTAAGCCGTGTGTATCCCATCCGGCTTTGCGGAATACATTCTTACCTTTCATACTGTGATAACGTGGAATAACATCCTTAATAACCCTGGTCAAAACATGACCGATATGTGGCCTGCCGTTGGCAGTTGGCGGACCGTCATAAAAAACAAAGTTCTCTCCATCTTTTCGTAGTTCGGTCTGTTCATGGAATACATCCTTTTCTTGCCAAAACTCCGAAACTTTTTTCTCACGTTCAACAAAATCCAAAGAACTATCAACTTTTGTATACATATTTACTCCTTAAAGCAATTTTAAACATAAAAAAAGCGCCTTCTCTGCGGGGCGCAAATTGCACGGTACCACCCGTTTTCATAAACCTCAATGTTTATCTCATTTTCCATAACGAAGGACTGATTAACAGCGGTCGGTTCACCTTACTAGCCGGACTCTTTTTTCAAAGTGCAACTGATTTAAGCTGTTGCTTGCCGGATGTTCAGGCTCACTGCTCAAGGATGATTTTCATTAAAGCAGAGAAACGGAGCTTACACCATCCTCCATTCGCTATATTCTCCAACGCCTCAATTACTGTTCCTATCAAAGCATTTAATTTAATTGTCGCTATATTATAGTCAGAACAGTTTGATAATGCAATTTATTCCCTTAATCTGTTTTCAGCTTCCAAAAAAATCAGTCATTCTGAATAATCTCTCATGATCTTCTTTGAAGTGTTCTTGCGGAAAGGTTCAGCGCGTAAAGTTACTTTTTTAATTCTCTTGTAGATTGGTTGCTCTTTATTCTGCTCTTTGACCAAACCCTGAATCAAAGCAAAGATTTCTTCTTCTGAAGCATCTTTTTTACCCAGAGCTTCCTGAACCCCTTCTTCATCCGGGAAAACTTCTACCACGACATCAACATCACCGTTTTTTCCATCTACACTGCTCACAACAGATTCTGCAATCTCAGGATTACGGTTTAATAAAGCTTCCAACTCTTCAGGGAAAATATTCTTGCCATTCTTTGTGACAATTACATTCTTTTTTCTACCGGTGATGATTAAGAAACCGTCTTTATCCATATAGCCATAATCACCCGTATAAAACCAACCATCCCTTAAAGTTTCGGCCGTCAATTCTTCGTCATCATAGTAACCTAACATCAGATTATCTCCCTTGGATCTGAACTCTCCGATACCGTCCTCATCCGGCTCAAAAATCTCAGCCGTAGTTCCCGGTAAAGGTAAACCTGCTGATTCATGACGATAAAATACGTCTCGGTTCAAAGCCAAAATCGGTCCACATTCAGTTAAACCATATCCTTGAACAGCCAAGAAACCAAAATCATTAAGATCTTTCAAGACTTGAGGGTCAATAGCCGCACCTCCTGCTATTAGCAAGCGCATATGTCCGCCCAAAGCAGCATGGATGTCTTTGAAAAGTTTTTTACGTAAATCGATGCCGATTTTTCGTAAACCACGAGTTAATTTCAGAGCAAATTCAACAGTTTTTCTTTTTCCTTGTTTGTCGATATTTTTCCAAATTCGCTTATGTAAAGCTTCAAGGATCAAAGGAACTGCCAAAATGAGGGTAGTTTTACTTTCAGCCAAATTATCTGTCAAATAACGCAAGCCTTCCAATTCCGCAACGGTGTTTCCGCGATAGGTTTGACAAAGAAAGCCACAAGTACATTCATATGTGTGATGTAAAGGTAGAACAGATAGCGCTATATCATCACCAACATAAAGCATTGAAGACATTGCCATCAAATTAGTGCAAATCGATTTATGTGTGTGCATTACAGCTTTTGATCTGGCAGTAGTTCCGGAAGTAAAAAGTAAAATACGCATTTCTTCCGGGTCAATCTCACAATCTAGAAAATTCCTATAGCCGTCAGCTAAAAGTTGTTCGCCTTCTTTCCTGATATTTTCCCAAGAATATTCTAATGGTAATCCTTCACCTAACTCTCTGAAAGTAAAAGGTTCAACTTCGTTTTTGTAATGATCCATCAGGATCATGGTCTTAATCGACTCCAGCCCTTGAGCAGCTTTTAAAGCATTATCTCTCATTGTGGAAGAATAAACCAAAACAGAAGTTTTAGATCTTTCAAGCATTGAACGGATTTCATAAACAGGAAGTTCTTTGTCCAAAGGAACAATAATACCCATCCCGGTCACTGTTGCCATATATGTCACATACCATTCATAACGTGTCTCAGCAAGTATTGCTACTCTGGTATCGGATATAACACCCATTTCAGTTAATCTGCTACCTAAAGCATCAATATCTTTCCCGTATTGCTTGAAAGTCACCGGAACATATGGTTTGCCTATAGCAGGTTTCGTCAAAAATGCTGCTCTGTTAGCGTATTCTTCTACACTGCCGCGCAACATATCACGCAAATCTTTGATCGGTCTGACATAATGTAATGGATAATTTTTTTTGTTCACTATTGTTCTCCTATTCCTTATCGGTAATATATTTTAGATATTTAATTTTTCACGAGTTGCAATAATTTCTTGATAAGTCGGCAAGGATTCTATGGCTCCTTTTTGTTGAACACAATAATATCCGGAGATAGCGCCCATCTTCATTGCATTTTCAAAATCAGACTTTATTAACTCACTAACATCTCTTTTCCCGGTTCGTAATACTTCTGCTAAAAACGCTCCCCAAAATGCATCACCGGCACCGGTAGTGTCTACAACATCTGCCTTGATACCTTCTTGACGGATAGTCTCACCTTTAATATGACATCTAGAACCGTGTTCACCCAACGTTTCAACAATCGCTGTTATATTATACTTCTTTAAAGCTTCTTGGATCGACATGCCGATCATCGGCACTTCTTCTTCTGAAACTTTTACTAGGTCCACGTAAGGAAGAACTGCCTGAAAAGCTTTTGCGCATGCATCAATATTATAATCCCATAACTGATCCCGATAATTGAGATCAAGGGTTACAATTTTACCTAGATCATGAGCTGCTTTTAAGGCATAAACTGTTGTTTCTTTTGCAGAACCTCCTACCATAGAAAGAGTTCCTGAATTAAGCATTCTTACTTTTTCAATCTGCTCAATCGGCAATTGTTCTTTGCTCATAAACATGTCGGCACCCGGTTTGCGAGCAAATGTAAAACTTCTATCTCCTGTATCACTTAAGGTGACAAAAGCTAAAGTTGTCGTTGCCTCAGATGTAAATTCAGGACATAAAAAATCTACATTTTCTGCGAAAAAAGTTTCGGCAATTAATTTGCCGAAATCATCATCGCCCACCATACCGCAGAAAGCTGACTTAAAGCCGTTACGACTTACTGCAACAGCTACGTTTGCAACTGCTCCTCCGAAATTAATACTCAATTCCCGGGGTCTACCCGTCGGAATAAAGTCGATCAGAACCTCGCCCAGGCTGATAAAATCATAATCTTTCATTTTCATCTCCTTATTTTGCAAACTCGCGTAAAGTACGTTGTGAACGCTGTTGAAAATTAATCAGAATTCATCAAATATAATTAATATGGTAAAGTTAAATCAAACTAATTGCAATATTCAAAGTTCGGTTAGGAGTTTATGTTCAAAGATCAACAGCGCATCATTCTACATTGTGACTGTAACGGATATTATGCATCGGTCGAATGCTTACTTCGTCCTGAGTTAAAAGACGTACCCATGGCAGTAACCGGTAATCCGCAAAACAGACATGGGATTATTCTGGCTAAAAATCAATTAGCCAAAGATGCCGGAGTCTTGACTGCAGAAACAATTATAGAAGCTAAAAGAAAATGTCCTAATCTGGTTTGCGTTAGACCACATCATGAACTCTATGCCGAATATTCAGTTAAATTAAATAACATTTACCTTGAATATTCAGATCGTGTTGAACCGTTTGGAATCGATGAAAGTTTTATGGATGTTACTCAAACTTGGCAGGATTTTGCTAATAGTCCAAAAGATTTTGCAGATCTGTTGCGCAACAGAATCCGCCAAGACTTAGGCCTCACCATTTCAGTAGGTGTTTCTTATAATAAAATATTAGCTAAATTGGGTAGTGATCTGAAAAAACCTGACGCTACTACAGTAATTACAGAAAATGATCTTGAGAGTATAGTCTGGCCTTTAGATATTAGTAATTTGCTCTATGTGGGCAAAGTTACCGCAAAACGTTTAAGAGCGGTCAACATCAACACTATCGGCGAAATTGCCAAAACCGATCCTGAGTTTTTAGCCGTATATCTTGGAAAAATTGGCGAAAACCTAAGTATCTATGCACGCGGCTTAGAAAATAGTGAAGTACAAAAATATACTGAATTGGATGAAGCTAAATCAATCGGTAATGGACAAACCTTCAGTGAGGATCTTATTAGTTGGCCCAAGATCAATCAGGGGTTGCAAGGATTAGTTGCTGAAGTAACTAACAGATTAAGGAAATCTAATAAGGTTGCCAATGTAATTCAGGTTCAACTAAAAAGTTCAGATTTTCAAGTCTTCTCTAAACAGACAACTTTGACAGAACACATTCAAAATTACGAACAAATCTGGCCTGTAGTTCAGCAATTAATTCAGGAATTATGGGATCAAGAAACTCCTATTCGTCTACTTGCTGTAACTGCCGGCGGCTTGGAAAATAAAGATCAAGTCTATACTCAAGTTTCATTTTCCGATCTCACTCTCAACAGTTCTGACGATTTTGATAAATCTGCCCCGGATAAAGAATTTGAGAAACAAAAGAAATTAAATAATTTGGTCTACAAACTCAATCAACAAATGGGCGGAGACTATTTAAAATTAGGCACTGAATAAAATAGATGCTGAGCTAACTTAGCAAAAATGTTTTTTCACAATAATCATTTCTTGTTTTGTATCAACTAATAAACTAGGTTATTATTGTTAGGGTAATGAATATAAATCACTTAATAATAGAAATGAGGAATTATGCTTAATTTTAATTTTTATCAAACTGGAGGAATACCTACATTATTCAGCTCCGACCCGAACAACGAACAGATATTCAAATGGGCTCAAGAAAATACTTCTTTTAAAAATAAAAAAGCTGAAGTTTATTATCTACCTAATCCTGAAGCGACAGGTTCAATTTTGATCGGTCTGAATTCAGATCAAGATTTCACCTTAGATGATTTGCGCTTTTTAGGCTACAAAATTTACAATACAGCAATAGAAAATAAAATTAGTGAGCTTGAGATAAAGATGCCTAAGATCAATGAAATGTGTAATAGACAAGTTATGCTCACATTAGCTGAAGGCATGTTACAAGCAACTTATAAATTTGATCGTTATCTAACTAAAAAAGATGACCAATTAATAACAGACTTAACTATTAATTATACTCCTGAACACGGACCTCAAGAAAAAATGCAAGCTGGATTTAACCGTTTGCAAGATATGATGGAGGGTGTTTTCTTAGCAAGAGATCTGGTCAATCAAACTTCCAATTATATTTACCCGGAAACCCTTGCACAATCGGCAAAAGAAAAACTTGAACCTTTAGGTGTGAAAGTTGATATCTACGATCTTGAACAAATTAGAGAAATTGGCATGAAAGCCTTTTTGGAAGTTGCCAAAGGTTCCGCTAAAGAACCTCGATTAATAGTCATGGAATATCAAGGCGACCCTGATTCAAAAGATTACACAGGTCTGGTTGGTAAAGGTGTAACCTATGACAGTGGAGGCTATTCACTCAAACCTTCAACCGGTATGGCAGATATGCATTGTGACATGGGTGGAGCCGGAACAGTAATTGGTACCATGTATGCCCTGGCAAAAACAAAAGCCAAAGCCAATGTTTACGGCGTAGTTGCAGCATGTGAAAATTTAGTTTCCGGTACTTCCTTTAAGGTTGGAGATGTTATCAGTTCTTTATCCGGCAAATCAATTGAAGTTGATAATACTGATGCAGAAGGTCGTTTAACTTTAGCAGATGCCATATTCTATACGACTGAAAATTTAAAAGTTTCTCAAGTCATCGACTTGGCAACTTTGACCGGTGCTTGCTTAGTAGCCCTGGGAGAAGAATACACGGGTGCTTTAACAAATGATCAAGAGTTTTATGGCTTATTTGAAAAAGCTGCGCATGAAGCAGGTGAAAAAGTCTGGTTATTGCCAAATGATAAAAAGATTGCCGAATACAATAAATCAAAAATTGCCGACATCAAGAATACAGGCGGTAGATTAGCCGGAACAATAACTGCCGGACAATTCGTAGGTGAGTTTGTGGCAAATGATATCCCTTGGATCCATCTTGATATTGCAGGAACTGCCTATCTCAGTAAAGCCAATCAATACTTGCCTGAAAGAGCTACCGGCGTCCATGTAAAATCTTTGATTAATTTATTAGAACCAATTGATCAATGCAAAGCTGACTAAGATCTGAAAGTCTGAAATTTAAAAGCACTCTTTTTAATAATTAACTCTATAAAGTTCAATCCTAAAATGAGTGCTTTTTAAATTAATAATATTATTCTAAATTAGACATCTTTGGTAACTTCTATTACTTTTCGAACCGCTTCTGCAGATTCTTTAAGCAAAGCCAATTCATTCTTCGGTAATTCTAACTCAAGAATTTTTTCAACACCTCTTTTACCTAGAATGCAAGGTAGATTAACTACAACGTCTGAAATACCGAATTCACCATCCAAGACACATCCGACTGTTCTAATCGTATTCTCATCATGTAACATTGTAGTACATAGCTCATTTGTAGTAATGCCAATACCGTAATAAGTAGCACCTTTTCGCTTGATGATTTCTGCACCTGCTCTTTTGGTTTGCAGAGCTATGTCCTCACGTTCTTCTTCAGTAAACGTAATCCCGGAAACCTTACAATACTCATCGATCGAAAATCCTGCAATTTTGCTAAATTCCCACGCCGGAAATTGAGATTCACCGTGTTCGCCTAAAATATAAGCGTGAACATTTTTCATGTCGATATTGAATTTATCTGCAAGTAAAGTACGTAAGCGAATGCCGTCCAGAACTGTACCCGAACCTACAACTGTACCCCGAGGAAGTCCTGTCCATTTACTAACATGATAAGTTAAGACATCGACCGGATTGGAAACTACCAAAATTATTCCGCCATCGTAATATTTCATAATACTACTACTCATAGCTTTAGCAATTTGACAATTTTTTACCGCAAGATCAAGCCTGGTCTCTCCTGGTTTTCTTCCTGCCCCGGCGGTTAAAACAATAATGTCACAACCTTTGACATCGGGATAGTCTCCTACACGAATATTCATTTGATTGAGAAAAGGTAAACCATGAACAATGTCCATTACCTCACCCTCAGCACGATCTCGATCAATGTCAATGATCACCAATTCATTGCAGGTATGCTTAATTGACATTACGTAAGCAATGTTAGCACCCACTTTACCCGCACCAATGATTGCGATCTTTTTTCCTTTTATTACTCTCATGGCTTTCCTCCAAAGTTGCTAATTAAACAAAAATTTTTATTTTAATAAGATTATTATGAACAATCACACTTACATCTATCTTAGGCATTATTACTCAAACAGACAAGTTAAATAAACTAATTAATCTGTTTATAATATTCATAAAAAATCTTTCTTGCGTTCTATTAATTCATCAATTCGTTCAATGTAATTTAATAAGTTTTTCGGATTGTAAAGTCTCTCAACCCTATCCCCTTCGACTATTTTTGTAGTGGAACCGCTACCTAGACCAATCACTGAAATCCGGTCGCTCATCATACCGACATTATAAATACAAGCATGATCTTTTTTAGCAAATCCAATATTTTCTAGACCTCCTCGTACATTTTTTTGTCGATAGAGATAATATGGCTCGTAGTCATGATTTTGCAAAGATGTGATCGCCTGTAAAAACGCACTACCTAATTCAGGATCGGGAAAGCGCAATTTCAAATAATGGTCCGGAGAAAATTGTTCAAGAAATGCCGAACGCTTTAAAGCCATTGTATGAATAGTAATACTCTCCGGATTCAATTTTAGTATTTTATCCAAGGAAGATAAAAAGTCAGCTCCGTATTCTCCAGGTAAGCCTAAAATCAAATCCATGTTTATTGATCTGAAGTTATGATTCCTGGCTAACTCATAGGCTTGATATACTTGTTCTACATTATGACCCCGTCCAATTCTGTTCAAGGTTTGATCAAACATAGTCTGAGGATTAATGCAGATCCTAGCATTTGGAAAAATTTTAATAGCCGAAAGTTTAGTTTCAGTAATCGAGTCCGGTCTACCGGCTTCAACTGTAATCTCACAGTTTTTTGCACACGGTACTTCAGCTTTAATGGCATGCATTAAAGCTGCAAAATCTTTTTCCGACAGTGCTGTAGGTGTTCCACCACCAACATAAATTGCTTGAAATAGTTTGTCTATTCGTCTAAAATATTTTGCTATTTCACGAATTTCCCTTAACAATGCTTTCACATACAAACTCAATTCAGACTTCAGATTAACTGCATCCTGGGTAATAAAGCTACAATAAGCACAGCGTGTAGTGCAAAAAGGAATACCTATATAAAGCAATGGTAAATCGGGAACCATCTTATCTAAGATTTTCATTTCTCTAATTGCCGTTTTTAAGGCAATCTCTACTTTATCTTCTGAAACATACCATTTCTCGATCAAATCTTGTTTGGTTAATAATCGATCTTGTTTGTTTTCTAAAAAACTACGATAAACTATTTGAGTAGGCCTGATTCCGCTCAAAGATCCCCAGGGATAATCAATCCCTGTAAGTTTGCTTAATAAATAATAAGTTTGTCTCTTCAACTCACGTCTGATCGCGGAAGGGATCACTTCTGTTTCAATTTTCAAATCTGTTTCAGCAATCCGGCTACTAACAAGGATTCTTGTTTGATCTGCAGTATCTCTCATCTGCTCTTTGCTCACCCTAGTTGATAAGCTCGAATATAAGACTAAATTTTGGCCGCTGGAATCTTCAATATAGATTGTTTGTTCTTCAGAGTTCTTGATCTTCAGAAAAAACATTCTTAATACTTCCGTAATGCTCTGAGACTGAGTATGATTCTGCAAAATTACTTTCATAATAGATTAACTAAACATTCCTTCATTATATTTTTTCTGAGCATAATATATAATGCCCAGACCGACAATAAAAGTCAGTCCAAATAAAATCCAGCCATAAGCTCTCTCAGTTAAATAATTGATAGTTCCTGTTGCCAATATACCAAAACCGATTAATATAATTGCCTTACCAATGTATTGTGTGTAAATTTTTCTATCTTTTTTCGACACATTTTGATAATGATAACTATGGATTAGATTAATTTTTTCTTTTTTCCAAATTAAAATACCCTGTATAATAAACAATAAACCGATCACTACAAAAAATATTAGAATCCCTAATGGCATTAACTCCTCCTCATCTTTTATAGATATTATCCAATAATTCTTCTCCAGATCCAGATCAGAGCAATCAGGATCGGTTGATGTACTGCATAGATAATTAGAGCTCGTCTACCCATCAAAGCTAACGGTTTAAATATCTTCCCGGTACAATATTGTTTTTTCACTACACCTTGAGGATAAATTATTTTCCCCAATGCGTTTCCTATAAAGAAACAGCCGCTATAAGGTATGAGAGGTAAATAATCCAGCATTCCGGGAACTTCAGGTCTGAGATAACCTATACCAAAAGGCAATAACCAGGGAGTACCTTGGCGACTTAAATCAAAAGCTTCAAATATGTTCGGGATAAAAAAAAGAATTAAAAAACCAAGCGATATGAAAATAACAAGCTTGGCTTTCTCACTTATTTTTGATTTCTCCAGCCATGCACTGAGCAAAGTACAGAGCGCTAAGCAATGAATAACTTGCCACAAAATATAAAAATCTGTTTTCAGCATAACAGAAATTAGGCTTGTCACTAGAGTTAAACCAAGTGCGATTAAAGCCAGTCTAGACGCTCGTTTCAGATTGTTACGGGAAAAACTGCTGCTAATTCCGGCAACTCCCAGAAACAATATATATATTAAAGGATGATACGTGCTTTCCATGACAGGTCCGAACAACCAGCTGAAATAAGGATAGCCAAAAATATAGTGTATATCGTACATCAAATGATGGCCTATCATTAATAAAACAGCAAAACCGCGTAGCACATCTAATTCAGTGGCTCTTTGTTTTTTTTGTACCCTATTCTCAGGTCTGTATTCAGGAGTTTCAATCATCTTTTATTTCTCAAGCGTAATTCTATTTGCTATTTTAATTTATTAATCTCGCCGCAAAAATCAATTAATACTGCTTCAACATTTTTACATAAAACATTAGTTAAAGAAAGCTTCCTCACAAATATTCACTATATTGCTAAATCATTAAGAAGATTGATCAAAGAGAAAATTGCAGAGATTTGTCAATGACTAGATCAGCAAATAACAGATTATGGACCATTTAAGCAGAAAGATTTTTGTATACCGGTTATCAATAAGAGAGATAATACATCGCCAAAGTTAACAATAAAAAAGTCGACATAGCGTAGCGCTATGCCGACTTACAGCTTATATATTTACTTGTTTTCAGCTATTATCAGAGTTTAGCGCGGATTTTTGATCTGCGCTTGAGCAGCTGCTAATTTAGCAATTGGCACTCGATATGGTGAGCAGGAAACATAGTCAAAGTTTAAACTATGACAATATTCAACAGCACCCGGATCTCCACCATGCTCTCCGCAAATACCGAGCTTAATGTCGGCTTTACCTTTGCGTCCTTCTTCAGCAGAAATTTTCATCAAGCGTCCAACGCCTTCTAAATCCAGATGTGCTGTTGGATCTGCATCGTAAATACCACGTTGAATATAAGTATCCAAGATTTTACCGGCATCGTCACGTGACAGTCCGTAAGACATTTGAGTCAAGTCATTTGTACCATAACTGAAGAAATCAGCTTCTTTAGCAATCTTTTCAGAAGTTAAAGCAGCTCTAGGAATCTCAATCATAGTTCCGACATGATATTCAAGTTCTTTACCACTATCGGCGATTAATTTGTCTGCTGTAGCAACGATTACATCTCTGAGGAATTCGAATTCCTTAACATCACCAATTAAAGGTACCATTATTTCAGGAATAATCGGTTGTTCTTCGGTTGTTTGAGCTAATGCAGCACCAATAATAGCTGCTGTTTGCATTTCAGCAACTTCCGGATAAGAAATCGCCAAACGACAACCTCTATGTCCGAGCATCGGATTTACTTCTTCCAGAGATCTAATTTTAGATTTCAGATCATCTAAGTCTAAGTTGAGATCTTTCGCTAATTGCTCAATCTCTTCTTCTTCCGTAGGTAAGAATTCATGTAGAGGTGGATCTAAGAGACGAATCGTCACAGGTCTTCCAGCCATCACTTCAAAGATACCTTCAAAGTCAGCTTGTTGGACCGGTAATATTTTATCTAAAGCAGATCTTCTCTCTTCTTCTGTATCTGCAACTATCATGCGACGGAAAGGTAAAATACGATCTGCTGCAAAGAACATGTGCTCAGTACGAGTTAAACCGATTCCTTCAGCACCCAGTTCTATTGCTACTTGAGAGTCTTCCGGTGAGTCAGCATTTGTTCTAACTTTAAGTACTCTGATTTCATCAACCCAATCCATAATGGTCTGCATATGATCAGAAATAGTAGCTTTAACAGTTTCTATTTCACCTGCATAAACAAATCCGGTTGAACCGTCTAGTGAAATTTTATCACCTTCATGATAGGTTACACCCTCAATGACCATGTAGTCTTCATCTTCACTGATATTTACTGCAGCACAGCCTGCAACACAGCAAGTTCCCATACCACGTGCAACAACAGCAGCGTGCGATGTCATTCCGCCACGTACGGTGAGTATACCTTCGGCAGCATGCATTCCTTCTATATCTTCTGCCGAAGTTTCATCACGAACTAAAATTACCGAATTACCTTTTTCAGCTTCAGCACTTGCATGTTCAGCTGTAAATACAATTGAACCTGTAGCAGCTCCGGGTGAAGCAGGCAAACCTTTGGCAATTGGTTCAGCAGCAGCTAATTTTTCTTCATCAAATTGTGGATGTAATAATGAATTAAGCTGATTCGGATCAATTGTCATCAAAGCTTTTTCTTTGGTTACAAGTCCTTCTTCAACCATTTCTACAGCAATTCGTAAAGCAGCTTGTGCTGTTCGTTTACCACTTCTGGTTTGTAGAACAAACAATTTACCGCGTTCAATTGTGAACTCAAGATCTTGCATATCTCCATAATGCTTCTCTAAAACTTCACCATAGTCTTTAAACTCTTGATATAATTCAGCAGACTGATCTTTTAAGTGTGAAATCGGTTCAGGAGTACGAACTCCGGCAACAACGTCTTCACCTTGTGCATTCATCAAATATTCTCCGTAGAGTTCATTTGCACCGGTTGCAGGATCTCTGGTAAAAGCAACACCTGTTCCGCATGTGTCATCCATGTTACCATAAACCATTTCTTGAACATTAACTGCTGTTCCCCATTCACTTGGGATATTGTTCATACGGCGATAATAAATTGCTCTGTCGTTATTCCAAGAACGGAAAACTGCTGTAATTGACAACAATAATTGCTCAAATGGATCTGCCGGGAAATCATTGCCGGTCAGCTCTTTATACATAGCTTTATAATCGGCTACAATATTATCCAGATCATCAGCTGTTAAATCCGTATCTAGTTCAATGCCTTTTTCTTCTTTTACTGTATCGAAGATTCTTTCGAAATTAACTTTGTCGATTTCCATCACAACATCGCTGAACATCATAATAAAACGACGATAACTATCTAAAGCAAATCTACGGTTGTCAAACAAATCTGCCAGACCTTCTACCACTTCATCGTTTAAACCCAAGTTTAAAACTGTGTCCATCATTCCGGGCATTGAAGCTCTCGCGCCTGAGCGAACGGATACTAATAATGGATTCTTCGGATCACCAAAAGTTTTCCCACTATTCTTTTCCAATTTTGCCATTGAATCCTTGATTTCTTGTTGGATTTCATCAGCAATCTGCTCACCATCTTGATAATAGCGAGTACATGCATCGGTTGTAACGGTAAAACCGCCCGGTACAGGTAAGCCCAGATTAGTCATCTCTGCTAAGTTGGCGCCTTTACCGCCAAGTAGCTCACGCATCGTAGCATTACCTTCTTCAAACATATAAACAAATTTTTGCATTCGCACACCTCCGTGATTATTATTGCATTGTGTATTTTGTAATTAATTGTATGAATAAAAAAAACCATACTATTATTATCTAACAACAGTACGGCTTATAAATAACTAAAATCTATCTTTATAGGGACTAACAATTTTGATAGTTCTTTTTCTCATAAATTCAGATTCAGCTCGTTTTATATAATTATATTTAGTGCTAAAGCCTGTCGGGTCAGCACTATATCCACTAAAGAATTTTACCATTTTGACTACTAATAGTCAAATTTATCCTCAAAGTACTCAACCAGTTCAGTAATTGGCAAACGCACTTGTTCCATGCTATCTCTGTCTCTGACAGTTACCATCTTATCTTCAAGTGAATCAAAATCGTAGGTCACACAATAGGGTGTTCCTACTTCATCATGACGGCGATATCTTCTACCAATTGATTGACGATCGTCATACTCACAAACAAATTTTTTAGTAAGTAATGAATAGACTTCTTCGGCCTGTTTAGAAAGTTTGCCTGATAAAGGTAAAACAGCAATTTTCACCGGAGCCAATACCGGATGTAAACGTAAAACAGTTCTCTTGCTGCCGTCCGGCAATTCTTCCTCGTCATAAGCATTGCATAAGAAGGTTAAAAACATTCTATCTACTCCGAGTGAAGGCTCTACAACATAAGGGATATATTCTTCATTCGTATGCGGATCACGATAATATAAGTTCTTGCCGCTGTGTTCAATGTGTTGTTTAAGGTCAAAATCAGTACGATCGGCAATACCCCAGAGTTCTCCCCAACCGAAAGGGAACAAGAATTCAAAGTCGGTTGTTGCTACAGAATAGTGAGACAATTCATCCGGACCATGATCGCGCATGCGCAAGTCTTCTTCCTTAACACCTAAATCCAAGAGCCATTGCCAGCAAAAATTTCTCCAATACTCGAACCATTCCAAGTCTGTTCCCGGCTCACAGAAAAATTCTAACTCCAACTGTTCAAATTCACGTGTTCGGAAAATGAAGTTCCCCGGCGTGATTTCATTTCTGAAAGATTTACCAACTTGGCAAATACCGAAAGGAATCTGTTTACGTGAAGAGCGTTGTACATTTTTGAAATTAACGAATATTCCTTGAGCTGTTTCAGGTCTCAAATATATTTCAGATTGTCTGTCTTCAGTCACACCTTGAAATGTCTTGAACATCAAGTTGAATTGGCGAACATTGGTGAAATCTTTTTTACCACAATTGGGGCAAGGAATTTCATTATCAGCAATATATTCGCTCAATTCCTCATTTGACCAACCTTCAACATTTTCAGTCGTATCTCTTTTTTCATTGAAATCATCAATTAAATTATCCGCTCGGAAACGATTACGGCATTCTTTACAATCAATTAAAGGATCTGAGAAACCGGCTACATGACCTGAGGCCTCCCAAGTACGAGGATTCATCAAAATTGCAGCATCTACTCCGACATTATAGGGATTCTCAGTGACAAATTTTTTCCACCAGAAATTTTTGATATTATTTTTGAGTTCAACACCATATGGACCATAATCCCAAGTATTGGCCAACCCGCCATAAATCTCAGAGCCCGGGTAAACAAAACCGCGATTCTTCGCCAAATTGACAATTGTCTCCATGGATTTATCCTGTGCTTTCATAATATCTATCTTTCTCCCTTTAATTTTGATTCTATTTTAATTGTTACCTTCGATATTTTATTTTATTAGATTCTATCTAAAACTATTCTTCCTCTTCTTCACCCATACCGGCACTTTGATTAACAATACGCAAG
Source organism: Clostridiaceae bacterium (assembly GCA_012522435.1). Classification (GTDB taxonomy): domain Bacteria; phylum Bacillota; class Clostridia; order Saccharofermentanales; family DTU023; genus UBA5436. The sequence goes on from JAAYKK010000083.1 coordinate 33,784, forward strand.
AACTGTTCTGCCAGAT
>JAAYKK010000084.1 GCA_012522435.1 Clostridiaceae bacterium
CCAAAGGGGAACTTCTCATTACGATCATGAGTTCGCTTGCTCAGGAAGAAAGCCGGTCTATATCGGAGAACGTCACCTGGGGAATCAGGAAGCAGTTCTCCGACGGCAAGGTCATGATGCCCTACAAGAGCGTTCTGGGCTTTAAGAAAGGCGAAAACGGACTGCCGGAGATTGTGCCGGAGGAAGCGAAGATTGTACGCCATATTTACCGATTGTTCATGAAAGGCATGACACCCTACGGCATTGCAAGAAGGCTCGAAGAAGAAAACATTCTCTCGCCGACAGGCAAAGAAAAATGGTATGGCAGCACCGTCGCCAGTATTTTAAGAAATGAAAAATATCGGGGTTCCGCCCTGTTACAAAAGAAATATACAGTGGATTTCCTCACGAAAAAACAAAAAGTAAATGAAGGCGAAGTGCAGCAATATTATGTGGAGGACAGCCATCCGGCAATCATTGATCCTGACGAATTCGACCTTGTGCAGGCGGAATACGCCAGAAGAGAAAGCTTAGAAACTTATTACAGCAACAGCACACCCTATTCGACAAAACTCATCTGTGGTGATTGCGGAGCCTTCTACGGCTCGAAGGTCTGGCACTCGAACACAAAGTACAAGCGAACCGTCTGGCAGTGTAATGACAAGTTCAAGCTGAAAGAGAAATGCAGCACGCCGCACCTCTATGAAGCGGAGATTCAGGAATCTTTTGTAAAGGCTCTGAGCCTGCTTTTAGCCGATAAGGAAAAGCTGCTGGTTCACTGCCGGGAGCTAAAAGCTGAACTGACGGATTGCTCCACAGAAGAAGCAAGGCTTCAGGAGCTTTCACAGGAGATGGAAGTGGTGGCGGAGCTGATCTCGCGGATTGTAAATGAGAACGCCACTCAGGCTCTTGATCAGGAAGATTACCAAAAGCGCTACGACATGCAGGTTTCCCGTTACGAGGCTTTGCAGACTGAATTTGAGGAAACACAGTCCGCCATCGAGGATAAAAATCATCAAAGCTCGATCCTGAGCGGCTTTATGTTTGCCATCTTTGACTCGGATATCCTGCCCGTCAAGTTCAGCAATACGCTCTGGATGGGCACGGTGGACAAGGTGACCGTTAAGAGCGACAGCACCTTGCTTTACAGATTCAAGGAAGGCAGCAAGATTTTGCTTGCAATCCCGGGCAGAAACTGAATTCCGCTCCGCTCATTTTTTCCGACTAAAAGCTCCACTACCCAATGAAAAAGACTTCAAAACAAAAGAAAACAGCCGCTGACAGCACTAATTGTATCAACGGCTATGTTCTACGTTGGAGCCCATTGCCGGAATTGAACCGGCGACCTCATCCTTACCATGGATGCGCTCTACCTACTGAGCTAAATGGGCATTTTAAAAGCAAGCTAATTATAACGAGGCTACACATTGAAGTCAAATTAATAATCTGAAAATTAAAATACCGGTTGATAACGATAGACGATGAATTTTTCAAATTCATCTTCCAACATATTCAGTCTGATTGAACCTTCACGGTTGAAAACAGTTTTTCTTTCCATAAAACTTTGATATTCATACATTGGATAATAAAGAATTAATTCTGCAGGACGGGGATTGTGATATAAGCTTTGTTCAATATTTCGTACTACTTCTACAAAGATACTGACAGTAAATGGATTAAAAAAATAAAATACATTTTGATCAGCTTGGATTTCATACTTTTCTGCATATTCTTGAACAAAGTTAAGCGGAGCTATGGTGGAATGTTTTTGTTTTGCTTGCTTGATCTTTCTCTTTCCGGATTTTTCAGGTTTTTGTTGCAAATCTGAGAGCTCAGCAGCAGATTTTGAATTCTCAAGATATGAATTCATTTCTTTACTGAAATCAACCTGTGGATTAGCTGCCAGATATGAATGATAGTTGTTAATCAGATCATGATAGGTTAATTGGTTAAGTTCTATTCCGGTTACAGGTATATTAAATCGATTATGGATATAAAAAGCTACTCTTCCCGTACCACAACCAAAATCGACAAAGTTCGAATCAAGACCCAATTCATTAAACTCAAACAATTTATCTAAAGCCTGATAAGGTGTCGACTCTAGACGATTATAAGTTACCAAATCATCAAGTTCGACCCATTCGCGCATTGCTTGTGTTTCAATATTAAGTTTGTTGTCCATTAGTCGTTCATACCACAAGTGAAACATTATATATTGTACCCATCCATCAACTTTTCTCATTTCGAATATTGTAGCATACAAAAACTTTGAACCGGTAAGAATAAAATTGAACCATTTTAAGTAAGAATAACTAAGTAAATAAAAAGAGATCAAGGTTCCCGGCGGAACCTTGATCATGAGGAGACGTATGAAGAGGTGTTTATTTATAGTCGCCTCTTTTGCGACTACGCTTATCAACGTATTCATATACTAGCAACAACTTTTGAAATAAAAATAGTTTGAAAGTGAAGTATTGTGAAATTTTTTGAATAATTACAATATTTATGATTGACTTTTTTATTTTACCTTTGTACTATTGTATTAACCTAGTAATACAGTTATGGATAATCAACGATTTAGTTGATTTAAGAGTAGCTGAAATAGAAAACAGATGAAGGTATTTAATGTCTTATCTATTTGATGAAAGCCAGCCTATATATTTGCAGTTAATAAAAATATTTAAAATTAAGATTGCTAACGGAACCTGGCAAGCAGGTCAAAAAATTGATAGTGTCAGAAATTTGGCTCTGGACTTTGACGTTAATCCCAATACAGTTCAGCGTGCATTGGCCGAGTTGGAAATACTCGAATTAACGTATAGCCAAAGAACATCCGGCAGGTTTGTTACAGAAGATCAAGTCTTAATAGATCGTTTAAAACATGAAATGGCCAAAAACAAAACGCAAGATTTTGTCCTGCAGATGCAAGCTATCAAAATCAGCGATCAGCAAATAAAAGAATTAATCGAACAAATAATTACTGAGTTAGCCGACAAACAGAAAGCAGAGGAGTAACATGTCAATCATCCAAATTAACAATTTATACAAAAGTTATGGTAGTGTTCAAGCAATAAAAGGCATCACTTATGATTTATCCGGCGGTCAAATTGTCGGATTAGTAGGACCTAACGGCTCCGGAAAAACCAGCATGTTACGAATCTTAGGAGCCTTCGATATGGCCTATAGTGGTGAAGTATTAATTTACGGAGCAAATCCCGGACTAAAAACACGAAAAATCGTGTCTTATTTACCGGATAAACCATACATTTCAGATCGCTTGCGTGCAGAACAAATTATTGAAACCTATGCCGGTTTTTTTGAAGATTTCAATAAAGATAAAGCATATCAGATGCTCGACCTTTTCAAATTAAAACCTAAGCAGAAAATCAGAGAAATGTCTAAAGGTATGGGTGAAAAAATTGCAGTTCTCTTAACAATGTCTCGGGAAGCACAAATTTATATTTTGGATGAACCTATTTCAGGTGTAGACCCTGCTTCGAGAAAAATTATTCTGCGCAGTATTATTGAAAATTTTTCTGAAGATTCTTTAATGATTGTCTCTACCCACCTACTAAATGATATCGAAAAAATAATAGATCAAGTTGTTTTTTTGGATGAAGGAACGATAAAAATCAGTGGTTCAACGGATGATTTAAGAGCTGAATATGGTAAAGGTATTAACGAATTATTTGAAGAAATATTTCAATAAAAGTATCAAAAAATTAGAGGAGATATAGAATGACCAAAAAAATTTACAAATATTTGATGCAAGAATTGTGGCTCACAGCAAGATATGTCTATTTGGCTATTATTAGCCTGACAATATTTTCTTGTCTAATTTTAATGCTCGGGATACCTGTTCTGAATAATATTACCGGTGCAATTACAACTCTTGGTTTAGCAGGATTGCCTTTTGTTCTTTTAGCTCTGACTGTGATCAATGACTATAAGAACAATCAAGGAAATAAAGCCTACTTACTCAGATCAATTCCCGCACCAACTTCCAAATTGTTTGGAGCTAGATTTCTTTATTATTTATCATATTATTTCTTTACAGTAATCTTACTCTCGTTTTTACTAGGTCTTTTCTTTTTGACTCAATATTCAGTAGGAACAGGTATGCCTTTTCATATTATGTTTGACTATTTCATGAATATAATTGTTCAAAGCAAAATTCTCGGGTTTGTTATTTTTATCCTGATTTATAGCGGCCTCAGTGGTGTCATTATCATTTTATTCTCAATCACAATCGGTTCTGAAGCCCGATTCAAGCGATTAGGCATTGGAGGTCCGGTGTTGGTATATTTTATCTATTACTTCACTTCTCAAATCCTGACTCTGATCTCAATGTTATTGATACCTCTAAGTGTTAAAATTCCGACTGACGGATCGGAATTGAGTTTTGAAGTAATTAACAAATCTATGCTCTCAGAGTTTATTCAATATAGTCGAGGCGAGATCGATTCTGTCCAAATCTTGGGTATCGGATTTATTTTTGTTATGTTGATTTTATTATCAATAATGTCGATTTGGA
>JAAYKK010000085.1 GCA_012522435.1 Clostridiaceae bacterium
CAATTTTGAAGTCTTGGTAGCCTCGGATGGACACATGGTTGATTGGCTGATTAAACATGCTATTGAAGTAAAAAAGCCCATGTACATTCGTCTCTCGCGGGAAGCAACCAGACTGGTTTATGAGGAAGATGAAGAATTTGAAGTCGGAAAAGCCAAGGTTTTACGCGAAGGTAATGACGTTGCCATAATTGCTTTCGGGGTTATGGTTGAAAGAGCTTTAGATGCTGCTGAAGTATTAAAACAAGAACACAATATTGATGCTAGAGTTATCGATATGTGGACAGTAAAACCAATTGACGAACAAGCTATTTTGGCAGCCGCCGAAACAGATGCGGTCATTACAGTTGAAGATCACAATATTATGGGAGGATTAGGCAGTGCTGTAGCTGAAGTCCTAACTTCAAATTATGCAACAGTGCCTCAAGGCTTCGTGGGTATTTTGGATACACATGCTGAATGTGGTCCATTTGGAGAATTGATGGAGAGATATTGCCTAGGCGTAGATAATATTGTTCTGAAAACTTTGGAAACTTTGAAACTTAAAAAGAAATAATATTAAGATAGTTTTCTGAATACATATCTTGAGCGAACAGATTATTAATCGGTTGTTAATATTAGCAATTAGTCTTTATGAAATGACTAATTGCTAAATGCTCAAGCTAAAAGTAATTTATAGTTACAGAGTTAAATTTAAATTTTCTCTAACAAATTAGATAAAGAAATATGGAGAGTAGACAATGAAAAAAATTCGTTTTGGGGTAATTGGAACAGGCCGTATTGGCAGACTTCACGTCGAAAATTTACTTCGTTATATTCCACAGGCTGAGGTTTTTGCTGTTGCGGATGTAATGATTGATTTAGCAAAAGAATGGGCGGCAGAACAAGGAATTGAAAGAATTTTTGCTGATTATAAAGAATTGTTGGCATTACCTGAAATAGATGCTGTGATTGTTGCAACACCTACAGACACACATTCAGAAGTATCTATTGCCGCTGCCGAAGCAGGCAAACATGTTTTCTGCGAAAAGCCAATAGATATGGATATTGAACGTATTAAAGAAGTGATTGAAGTTGTCAAAAAAGCGGGGATTAAATTCCAGACCGGATTTAATCGTAGATTTGATCATAACTTCAGAAGAGTAAGAGATCATGTTGAGAGCGGTTTAATTGGCGATCCGCACATTGTGCGTGTAACTAGTCGTGATCCTGCACCTCCTCCGGTATCTTATATTGAATCTTCAGGTGGCTTGTACTTTGATATGATGATTCATGATTTTGATATGGTCAGATTTTTAAGCGGCAGTGAAGTAGTTGCAGTGACAGCTCATGGTGCAAACTTAATAGATGAAGCAATTAAAGAAGCAGGCGATATAGATACTGCAGTTGTTACATTAGAACTTGCGAATGGTGCCTTAGCTGTAATTGACAACAGTCGTCAAGCTGTATACGGATATGACCAGAGAGTTGAAGTATTCGGTTCAAAAGGACAAGCAGTTGCTTATAATGATAAGCCGTCTACAGTAGAAGTTTACACCGAAGAAAACGTATCTACGGACAAGATACCGTACTTTTTCTTAGATCGTTATACAGGAGCTTTTATTGATCAATTCAATTCTTTTGTTGATGCTATCAATGGTAAAAGTGAAATCCCGGTAGATGAAGTTGATGGATTAAGAGCAGTTCAAATTGCTAAAGCAGCCCAAGAGTCGTTAGATACTCAAGCAAGAGTTGTTTTGGAATATGACAACTAATATTCATCAAAGAAGTTAATTATTATAGGAGATATATTTAATGAATAAAGAAAAAGTGCATTTAGGAATAGCTCCCATTGGATGGACTAATGATGATCTGCCTGATTTAGGCAAAGAGAATACATTTGAACAATGTGTTTCAGAAATGGCATTGGCCGGTTTTACAGGTTCAGAAGTCGGAAATAAATATCCTAAAGATCCAAAAGTATTAAAACCGATGTTGGATATTCGTGGAATGCGGATTGCAAACCAATGGTTCTCATCACTTTTATTTTCTGAACCCTACGATGTAACGATAGATAATTTTAAAGCTCAATTGGAATTCTTGGATGC
>JAAYKK010000086.1 GCA_012522435.1 Clostridiaceae bacterium
ATTGTACCGCGAATCTTTCTGCCGTCGGCTGCTTTACCGCCTTTGCTTTCCGGATCATATTCAGCTAAGACAGCTGTAATGTTACCGTCTTCATCTTCCAGATGACCGGTACATTTAACAATATAAGCGCCACGTAAACGAACTTCATTACCCTCATAGAGGCGATGGTATTTTTGGGGAGGATCTACCGCATAATCATTGCGTTCAATCCAAACTTCACGGGAGAAGCTCATCTCATGTGTGCCAAATTCCGGCTTATAGGGGAAGTTTTGCACTTCAACTTGTTCAGTCTGATCAGCGGGATAATTAGTGATGATTAACTTGATTGGATCCAATACTGCTGAACCACGCAATGCATTGTCATTTAGATCTTCGCGGAGGCAGAATTCTAAGAAATCATGACTGACTATGGATTCTACTTTTGAAATTCCAATTCTTTCACAAAAATTGCGAATTGCTTGCGGAGTATATCCTCTACGGCGTAAGCCGCTGATTGTAGGCATCCGAGGATCATCCCAACCGTCGACAATTCCTTCTTCAACTAATGTGCGAAGTTTTCTTTTGCTCATGATAGTATATTCAATATTTAATCTGGCAAATTCAATTTGACGCGGGATATAAGGTACGCTGCAATTCTCAACAAACCAATCATAGAGGGGTCTGTGATCTTCAAATTCTAAAGAACAGAGAGAATGAGTGATTCCTTCAATTGCATCTTCTAACGGATGAGCAAAATCATACATCGGATAGATACACCAATCATCTCCTGTCCGATGATGTTTTTCATGAGCAATCCGATAGATTACTGGATCGCGCATGTTAATATTTCCTGAATTCATGTCAATCTTTGCTCTTAAGGTCATTTTGCCATCTTCAAATTCGCCTGCACGCATTCTGCTGAATAAATCCAGATTATCTTCAATGGAGCGATCGCGATAAGGACTATTTTGTCCCGGTTCGGTCAAAGTTCCTCTAGTTTCACGGATTTGATCTGCGGTCAATTGACAAACGTAGGCCAGTCCTTTTTCTATTAACTCCACGGCATATCCGTACATCTCTTCGAAATAATCCGAAGCGTAATAAAAACGATCTCCCCAGTCATAGCCCAGCCAATGCACATCTTCTTTGATAGCGTCAACATACTCAACATCTTCTGTGATCGGATTTGTATCATCCATTCGAAGATTACATAATCCATTATATTTTTCCGCTGTGCCAAAATCTATATAAATTGCTTTGGCATGACCTATATGTAAATATCCGTTCGGTTCGGGCGGGAATCTGGTATGAACAGTTCGACCTTCATATTGACCGCCACTTGCTATATCCTGATCGATAAAATCGTGGATAAAATTGTTCGGCATCTTACCTGGATTATTTAAAATTGATTTTTTTACTTCTGTCATTAAACTTCACCTCAGTTGAAATAATTGTTTGAGTAATCAGATTACTGATTATTATTTTTTTCTAAATTGTTAACGGCATTGGTTAAGCGCTGCAAAGACTCTTCTTGCCCGAGTAATAATAATAATTCAATTGAACCGCCCGGAGTTACTTGTCTGCCGGATAGAGCTATACGAACCGGGTTCATGATTTGACCGGTTTTTAATTCCAGTTCAGGACCTAAATCCATTAATAGTCCATGAATCGTTTCACGCTCAAAACCATCAAGGGTAGCTAAACGTTCAATAATACTTTTCAGAACTTTTTCCGCTATCTCCGGTGTTAACTTACTACGTTTATGTACATACATTTCTGGATTGAAGGGATCCGGTTGTTTCACAAAATCTAAAATCTGTGGAACATCTGTTTTTTTGGTTATTCTATTCTGCAGCATTTCAGTGATTAGATCTAAATCGTAAGTCTTATCAGCAAATAAACCTTTTATTTCAGGTTCAATCCATGCCTGAAATAATTCCTTATCCATTTTTCTAATATACTGTTCATTGTACCAATCAAGTTTTCCGTAATCGAAAGTTGCAGGTGATTTACTTATTCCTGAAACTCTGAAAACGTCAGTTAGTTCAGCAAGACTAAATATTTCTCTTGTATCTTTACTGGGAGCCCATCCTAAAAAGGCAATATAATTTATGATTGCTTCTACCAAATAACCTTGCTTAATTAATTCTTCAAAAGTCGTAGCACCATGTCTTTTAGATAGTTTGGTTCCGTCTTGCCCTAAAATCAAAGGTAAATGAACATATTTGGGAATTTCCCAACCAAAAGCTTCATACAATAAATTATATTTCGGAGTTGATGATAGATATTCTGAACCACGTACTACATGAGTAATTTCCATTTCATGATCATCAATAACATTGGCGAAATTGTAAGTGGGAAAACCATCAGACTTGAGCAGAATCTGGTCTTCTAATTCTTTATTATCTACACTGATTTCACCAAATATTTCATCATAAAAAGAAGTTTGACCGGTCAAGGGCATTTTTTGTCTGATCACATAAGGTTGTCCCGAGGCAAGTTTAGCTTTAATTTCTGCTTGATCCAGCTCACGGCAATGTCTATCGTAACCAAAATGTTCCGGTTTATCGCTAGACTCTGTTTGATCCGTACTTTGAGTCAAAGAATTTAAGCGTTCTTTGGAACAAAAACAATAATAAGCTTTTCCCTCATCGACTAATTGTTTGGCATAGGGCAGGTAACGATCAAGCCGCTCGCTTTGAACATATGGAGCATGTGGACCGCCAATATCCGGACCTTCATCATATGTTAAATTTACAATTTCTAGAGTTTCATAAATATGATCTTCTGAACCTTCCACCAAACGTTCTTGGTCTGTATCTTCGATACGTAGAATAAACTCTCCGTCTTGGCTTTTAGCTACTAAATATTCATACAAAGCTGAACGTAAGTTTCCGACATGCATAAATCCTGTTGGACTGGGAGCGAATCTGGTTCTTACTGTTTCCTGCATTATTGCCTCCTCAAAAATCTTATATTTGAACTATTAACTATTATATATAAACAAGTAATTTAGAATAAACCATCTTATATCATAACATAGATAGTTAAATAGCTATCAAAAAAGTATTAACGTATTGTTGAATAATAGATAACTATTACATCAAGACTTATTTATGCGATCTTTTAGTTTTTTCTGAATGCTATTCAATCGGTAGAGCCGAATCTGATTTGCTAATTCCCTGATCAGTTTGATAATTCTAATAAATATAATAATACAGAGCAGCAATATTAAGATGATGATCAGATTACTCAGATTAGGATTTTGTTGTAATGAATTAAATAATCTGCTGAGTAAAGTATTACCGGATAAAATTGACTCACTGGATCCGACTTCAGCCTGTATTTGATCTCCGTCATTCAGAGTAAAGACTACGTGTCCTACAGTACTTCCTCTTGGCAGAGGTCTTGAATGGGGACCGTGCGATACATACTTGACTGCCGGATGAAGAAAATTGTCGGCCACAGGATGAATATAGTTGATGGTCTTCAAAAATATCAGTTCGATCTTGTCGCCTTGCTTGGTTTGGTCAGTGCCCGGATAAGCCTTACCTTGGCTGACCAGAGGTGTAACAGTATAGTAATCTACTATGTCTTGGACTAAATCGACCATTGTTTTGGTAAAAGTATTTCTTGTTTTATCAGTCATCATTATTAAATATTTAATATGATTTTGTTCGCCGATGATCAAACTGAAAGACATCTCATTCTGTTTCAAATTCCAGGCTCCGGTTACTCCTTGATCAACCGCAGAAAAAACTTGGTCAAACGGATGATGTAAAGCGATCATACTATCAGGCAGCCTAGTGTAATATTCTCGTTGGCTGAATAATTGTTCTGCAGTTTGATTCTTCAAAAAAGTAGTAACTAAGTTGGACATATCATTCAAGGTGCTTTTTTGAATTAATAAATGGGCATCTTCAATTAAGTTGAAGTCTTGGGACCAGGTGGCATTATTTTTCAATTCAACAAAGCCGAGCAGATTAGTAAAGTTCGTATTTTGCATATCTAAGTGTTTGGCTTTTTGATTCATTAGCTCAACACATGCTGCGACCGTACCGGCTAATTTTTCTGCTAAAGCTAGTGCTGCTGTATATGAATGTTCGTACATATGCAAGGCCAAAAGAGTTGAGACCAAATATGTTTCATTTTGTTCAATAGTGATTGTATGGTTTTTGGGATCTTGTTCACCAAATGCAATTGCATTTGCACTCACAGTTATACTTTCTTCAAGATTAAGTTGTTCTATAACTAATAAACTGAGCATAATATGATTAGCAGCGGGCAGAGGAATTGGGCTGTTGGCTTGTTGTGCGAACAGGGTTTTATCGAATTCGGTGCTAATGGCTAAGACATTATTTACATTTATACTCGGATCAAATTCAGAGCTCAATTGTGGAGCCTCTATACCGGCTTCAACATTCCTACCATATATAGCAGAGCTAAATGAGAGCAAGATAAAACAAAAACTTAATAAGATAGATGTGAAAATGGAGCCTGATCTTTGCATGGCTTAATATTATCAGAAAGCTTGTTGCAGGTCGAATACAAAAAGGTTAAAATAGCCATATGAATTTATTAAAAAAACTATGTAGATTTTCACTTTTTTTTCTTAGTTTAGTAGTCTTTATTAATTTGATCGGTTGTAAAAATATTAATTCCGAAGATGTTAATTTGCCTGCACGTTACGGAGAAAATGGCAGGCTTTGGGCAACTGAATTAGCTCGGGAGTTTCCTGAAAGGTATCCCGGTAGTGAGCAGGAAAAAGCAGCTGCACTATGGATAAAATCAAAGCTGGAAGAACTCGGATATGAACCGCAGATTCAGGAATTTGATTTTGAAGACAATAATGGTGAACAAAAAAAATCTGAAAATATCATTCTTGAAATACCGGGTACAGGTTTCAAATATGTGGGAACCGAATCAGGAATGAATTCTGAAGTAAGTCGGATTAATGAACGTTTTCTTGTTGTAGGAACACATTACGATACTCCGCCAAAAAGTGTAAATGCTGATGATACTCTGCCGGCAGAGGGTGATGGGATTCATAACAATGCAGCAGGAGTTGCGACTTTGCTGACTATTGCTAAAGAGTTAAGAAACGATCCGGCAGCTTATAATATACGTTTAGTCTTTTTCGGGGCAAATGGTGCGAAATACGTTGGTGCTCAAGCATTTTTAAATAACTTAAGTCAAACTGAATTGGAATTAATTGATGCAATGTATAACATTGATCGTATTTATGCCGGAGATAAAGTCTATGCTCATGCAGGGCAAAATTCAGTTATTAGTGAGCATGAAAAATCTTATGATAAGCGAAAAAAATTATATGAACTGACCGACGTCTATTATAATTATTTACTGTTAACCAACAATGACTTCTCATTATCGACCAATCAGAGTATTTATACAGTGGAGGCATCTAATCTAGAAACGCCTGTCTTGTTTCGAGAATGGACAACCCATTTGGGAGATCATACACCTTTTGACCAAAGAGATATCCCGATTGTTTTTATTGAATCTTTTGAATATAATGTTGAATCTTTTGATGAGTTAGGTAAAGAATCTACCGATCCGAAGTTTTCTGTGGTCAATGGAGTTATTGATGGCAGTAATCTGGATTCCAGTGTTTTTCTTAATGAATATTTTAAAACTTTAGAAGAAGATGAGAACAAAATTCTATTCGGTAATTCTGTTACAGAGACTGAAGAAGAAAAAGATGCTGAGCAAGAAGAAACTACCAGCACTTTGTCTTTAGCAGAGTTAAGGAACAACAAGCATATCGACCGTTTAGAGCGAAGAATTAATAATATTGCTTTTTTGATCATAAAAAGCTCGCAAAGAGGCGATGTTGATTTTGAACAGAAAAAGTAATTTATTTAGATACCATTAGAAGGTGGTTTTATGGTAATCCTGAGTAATATTGTTTTTATAGGTTGGCAGTTTTGGTTAGTTGCTTTCTTGGTCTTTTTGATTGTGGAAGCTATCAGTGTGAGTCTTCTTTCGGTTTGGTTTATGGTTGGTTCAGTAGTTGCTTTAATCTTGAGTTTGGTTGGAGCCTCGCCTGCGGTTCAAGGCATAGCTTTTGTTATTGTCTCTGCTATTTGTCTATTGATTTTTATATTAATAATCAAACCGAGACTTAATAAAAGAACAGAACAAAAAGAAAAGACAAATGCCGATCGAATTATCAATCAGGAAGCGATTGTTTTGCAAACGATCAATCCGCTTGAAAATACAGGACAGATTCGGGTCAGGGGGCAAGTTTGGAGCGCTGCCAGTTACAATGACCTGACCATTGAAAAAGATGATTTGGTAGTTGTAAAAGAAATTAAAGGGGTCAAAGCATATGTTGTCCCTTACAATGAAACAGACGTTTAATTAATATTTATCAAAGGAGTTTATTGATGTTAAGCAATTTAAGTGTTTTTCTTATAGGAGGTGCTATTGCCGGAACGATAGCAATAGCAGTTCTTGCATTAATCGTTATTATTATTTTGATTCGCAGTGTGATTATCGTACCTCAAGCTCATGTCTTTGTGGTGGAAAGATTAGGTTCATATAGAGAAACTTGGCAAACCGGTTTGCATTTTAAAATGCCGTTTATTGACCGAGTCAGCAGAAGGATATCTTTGAAAGAAATCGTGGCCGACTTTGCCCCTCAATTTGTCATTACTAAAGATAATGTTACGATGCAAATTGATACGGTTCTCTTTTATCAAGTGGTTGACCCTATCCTATACAGTTATGGTATTGAAGATCCTATAAATGCTATAGATAATCTCTCAGCAACAACTTTAAGGAACTTAATTGGTGATCTGGAGCTAGATGAGACCTTAACTTCAAGGGATACTATTAATAATCAAATGCGTATTTTACTTGATGAAGCAACAGATCCTTGGGGAATTAAGGTTAATAGGGTTGAGTTGAAAAATATTATTCCCCCAAAAGATATTCAAAATGCAATGGAACGTCAGATGAAAGCTGAACGTGAGAAGAGAGAGAGCATTCTGATTGCGGAAGGTAATAAAGAATCTCAAATAAGAATTGCTGAAGGTGAAAAGGAAGCTGCAATCTTAAGAGCAGATGCAAAAAGAGAACAAGCTATCAGAGAAGCTGACGGTGAAGCTCAAGCGATCTTGAAAATCCAGAAAGCGAGAGCGGAAGGTCTCTTAATGATCAAAAACGTCCAAGCTGATCAGTCAGTCATCTCACTACGTGGTTTGGAAACAATGGAAAAAGTTGCAGACGGCAGGGCAACTAAAATATTAATTCCTTCGGAGCTGCAAGCTTTAGCAACTGCCGGTATTGCAATTAAAGAAACAATGCAAGAACCGCAAGATTTACCACAAGAAAACAATTTAGTTGACAATTGATCAGTTACATACCTTATTTTTTAGGCTAAGAAAAATTTCGTCCTAAGTGGATTTAAGCGTACAATTATTAATAAGTGGTAAACGATTTTATAATTACAATATAGCCTGTTATTTAAATAACAGGCTAATCAAATCAAGGTGAGATATGTTAGCAGGAATAAGCATTAAAAATTTTGCTGTTTTGCAGGAATTAACTCTCGGCTTAGATCTTGCTCAGCTTCAAAATTCAAATAGTTTAAAAGAAGCAAAACAATTAACTACACTCAGTCAATTTACTGTTTTGATTGGTCAGAATTCTTCCGGCAAAACGTCATTTCTTGAATCATTGGAATTTTTATCAAATACTTTAACCAGAGATGTTCAAATTGCTTCTAATTTGTGCAAACAGGGGAGCTACAATAAACTGCTTAATTCTCAAGCAAAGAATAATGGTTTATTAGAATTTGATTTAGTATTTATACCGTCCGGTCAGATCATATTTCCCAAACAATCAGATTCGACACAAAGAGATACTTGGCTGCACTATTCTATAAAGATCAATGCCGATAAAAACTACCGACCCTTTATTCAATACGAATCTGTTGAAAGTTATAGCTTCAAAGCAGGGGTCTTGATCAAAGAGCAACTGCTTGAAAATAATCAAGGCGAGGGTTTTGTTGCTGCGAGAAATTTTGAACAAAACACTAATCTAGAAATGAGTGGACAGACTGAGTTAGCTTCAAATGAGAAAAATCCTATACAGGGTAATGATCGTGAGCAAATTAAGCTGACTGAGAGGAAGATTTCTGCACTATCTATTTTCGGCAAGATGCTGCAATATCAAGAATTAGTTTGGCTATATGAACAGATTACTAATTATTATTTTGCTCAACTTAACGAGCTACCTGATTTGCGTCAAGAAATCGTGCAAACCGGTGGACATAAACATTTGAATCGCAAAGCAACCAATATTGAAAATGTGCTTTATTATCTAAAAAAAGAAAGATCGGAACAATATCAAGCCTTGGTGCAACGTTTAAATGAAAATCTGCCACCTGAAAATAAACTTGATCCGGAAGATCCTGACATAATTAATGGTAAAGGCAATTTAAAATTATTTATCGTCTATTTGATCTTAGCAGATCAAAGACCTTTGATTGCTTTGGATGAACCTGATGCCGGCTTATATTACGATATGATCGACTCATTAAAAGTCGAGTTACGCGACTATTCTGTACGTAATCCTGATTCTCAAGTATTTATTTCAACCCATAATGCAAATATGCTGGATGCTTTTGCACCGAGTGAAGTTTGGTCATTTGATCGTAGATTTGATCGAGATAATCAACCTCAGATATCGGCACGTTATATCGGTGATGATCAAGTGGTTAAAGCAATGTACCGAGAAGGGGTTGGCCTGGGTTCACTCTGGTATAGCGGTTATTTAGATCAGGATAGTTAGTATTAACGGTATGTATAATGATTATTGAAGTATTAAGTGAAGATAAATCAAGTGTTCCGGTACTAGAGCAGATATTTTCTGAGCTATTATTCGATTATTCTGATCTGGTAAATAAAATAAATATTTATCCTCACCGAGGTAAAGGCAAATTGCCCACTGATCTGAAACAAAAGCCCAAAGCTTTTGCCAGTTCCTTACTCGATTTGCTTCCGGCAAAAATCCGAGCCTACAATCAAATCTATCAAAATCAAGATATTATCTTAGTCGTGGTCTTAGATGCAGACCAAGACGATAAAAATGATTTATATCAAAATATTGAACACGTATTGCGAAAGGAAGCCCCTAACAAATTTTTTGTGATCGGTATCCCAATTGAGGAAACGGAAGCCTGGCTGTTAGGTGACAGAAAAGCATTATTTGCAGCATATCCCGATGCCAGAAAATCTATCTTAGAAAATTATGAACAAGATTCAATTTGTGGAACTTGGGAAATATTGGCCAGGGTAATTATGGGAACTCAAGCAGAGCAATTAATTAAGGTCGGATATCCTGCAGTTGGAACTTATAAACATATTTGGGCAGAAAAAATATCACAAAACATGCGCATAAATAATAATCTTTCAAAAAGTTTTCATGAATTCATAAGACGTTTTCGCACAGTTTTAGACTGGGCTCTGGAGGGTAGATGAAGGATTTTGCTAACTCAAATTCCTTTAGCGGATCGAACCCGAACATTTCAGATCCTATAGAAAGTTTATATATTCATGTACCTTTTTGTACCCGTAAATGCGGTTATTGTGATTATTACTCTATTAATTCTGAGCTTGCAAACTTTGATCAATATTTGTCGGGAATTGAATTAGAATTGAAAGCCATATTGGTTGAAATTGCCAAAAATGATCTACAGCTTAACAAATTAAAAACTTTATATATAGGTGGCGGGACGCCTTCTGCTTTACCGCCTGATGTTATGACATCTATAATAGATTTAATCAAAAGAGAGATTGGTTTTACAGATGTTTTAGAATTTACTATTGAGGTAAATCCTGAACCGGTTGGTCATCAAACGGTCCTAGCTGCAATTGAAAATGGGGCAAATAGAATATCTCTTGGTTATCAAGCAAAGCAAGATCATTTGTTAGAAACAATTGGCAGATTGCATACGAATATTGACTTTCTTGAGACCTTGCGCTTAATCCGTGTTTATGGAATAAACAATATCAGTTGTGATTTGATGTTCGGATTACCGGATCAAAGGTTAAATGATGTTTTGCAAAGTGCTAAACAATTAATAGAACTTGATATTCCCCATATTAGTTTTTATTCTTTAATTCTTGAACCGGGTACATTGTTTTATCATAAATATAATAAACGACCTGATTTATTGCCGGCAGAAGAGGTGGAAAGAGCAATGTATCACAGCTTATTAAAGTTTTTTCAACAAAACGGTTATGATTATTATGAATTATCAAGCTGTAGTAAACCAGGCTTTTATTCTCAACATAATTACAATTATTGGACAACCAAACCATATTTGGCTTTGGGACCGTCTGCTCACAGTTACTATAATGGGACCAGGAAAGGCAATGCCCGCTCAATTAATAAATGGCTGGCAGATCCCGAAAAAAATGCCGAGTATGAAAAAATTGATCTTTTTCAAGCTATGCAAGAATATGTAATGTTAGCATTTAGGTTATCCGAAGGCTTTTCTCCTCAAAAGTTCAATAGGCGTTTTGGACAAGAGCATCCTTTCACTTCCGAACTGGACCATTTGCTCAAGCAGGGTTTAATTTATTTTGATCCGATAAGGATGAGTTACCGCTTAACTGAGCGTGGTTTAGATTTTGCTAATCAAGTTTTTATAGAATTTGTTTAAGCTAAATAACTACATCTTCTGTTCAATATTTGACATAATTCTTTACTTTCCATTAGTTGACACATATAAAACAGGGTGATAAAGTTGTTTTTAGCACTCGGACAAGATGAGTGCTAAAGGAGAAATAGATTGTTAACAGAACGCAAAAAACATATATTAAGAGCCATCGTAGATGACTATGTTTTGAATGCCGAGCCTGTAGGTTCCAAATACTTGGTAGATAAGTATAAATTGGATATCAGTTCTGCTACTGTTCGCAATGAAATGAGCGAATTAGAAGAATTGGGTTATTTAGAAAAACCACATACATCTGCAGGAAGAGTACCCTCAGATAAAGGTTATCGGGCCTATATTGATTTGCTTCTAAATTTACAACCGGTTTCACAAACCGATCAAGAAAAAATTACCGGATTTTTTAATGAACATATGGCAGAAGTTACTTCTTTGGTACGTCAATCTGCAAGTGTTCTTTCTGAACAGACTGATTTTCCTTCCTTGGTAATTTCTCCGAGATTTAGTGATACTAGTTTGGAACAAATTAAGCTCCTGATGATTGAACCGGGTAAGGCTTTGGTCGTAGTTGTATTATCGCCCGGTATTGTTAAAGATCGTTTGATTAGAATTTCACCTGAGATTCAACAAGAAGATTTACATTTAATCAGTAAAGTAATAGAGCAGAATCTGAGTGGACAAAAGCTTGATCAGATAACACTGATTGCTGTTTCAGCAGTTGCTGAAGATGTACCTGTTCCTGAAGCTTTATTAAATCAGGTTTTATTTGAAGCATATGTTTCAATTAAACAGGCAGAGAATATTGATTTGCATCTTGAAGGCACCCATAAGCTTTTGCGACATCCGGAATTTCAAGAATTTTCAAAAGCGCAAACTTTTATGGATACTCTGCATCAAGAAGGTCTGGTTGCCGGTTATTTGAGTGAATGGGACAGCATGAATAGCGAATTAGAGTTGACAAAGACCGATTCCGAAGATGATGCAGAGATTTTGCAAACTAAGATCAGCAAACAACCTTATTCGGAAGAAAATCCATCTTATATGGTACGAATAGGCCAAGAGATTTCATTAGAAGGCTTAGAAGAGTGCAGTTTTATTACTGCAACTTATAAAATAACAAATAAAATTACCGGTCGTATCGGTATTGTAGGTCCGAAGAGAATGGAATATAGCAAAATAATTTCACAAATTAATTTTATTAATTATACTTTGGATCAACAGATTATGGAATTGGCATCCGGATACGAGCGGAAG
>JAAYKK010000012.1 GCA_012522435.1 Clostridiaceae bacterium
CGTGAACCGGAACACAACATTCATAGAACAATCATGGCTATAGCACGGGAAGCCTTAGCCAATACTGCTAAACATTCAAACGCAACGTTGATAACTCTGGCGCTCAATCAAGTTGCAAACTATTATCACCTTTTGATTGTTGATAATGGCTATACTGATCAGAACCAAGTTAAAGCAAACAAGTCCGGTGAGGGTATCGGATTAATGAATATTGAAGAAAGAGCTTTACTTTTAGGTGGAAGCGTAACAGTATCTCAGGAAAACGGTTTTCGAATTTTTGTCAGGTTGCCGGTTATTAATAACATTCCTGAAGAGGAGGAAACATGAGAATTGCAATTGTTGATGATGATGCATTAGTATGTGAGAGTTTATCCACTATTGCTGTACAAGGATCACTACAACAAGGTACAGATTTAATTGAAGTCTTGGCTGTAGGAAATAACGGTTTAGAAGCAATTGAAATTTATGAAAAATATCAGCCGGATATTCTATTGCTTGATATTCAAATGCCGGAAATGAATGGCCTAGAAGCCGCAAAAATAATCCTAGAGAAATATCCCAAGGCCAAAATTCTCTTCCTTACAACTTTTTTAGATGAAGAATACATCATACAAGCACTGCGCATGGGAGCAAAAGGCTATCTGATGAAATCAAGTGTAGGCAGTGTTCTACCTGCGCTTTACGCAATCGAACGTGGACAAAGGGTTTTTGGAGATGAAATCGTAGACAGACTGCCACCTCTTTTAAATCAGGTTACAATTAATAATACAAAAAAGAGAAGTAATTATTTTGCTAAACTTACCGACTCGGAATTTACAATTGTTGAATTAATCTCTGATGGAAAAAATAATCGAGAGATTGCAGAAAGTCTTCATTTCAGTGAAGGTACTATCCGTAATTATCTCTCGACCATTCTAGAAAAACTTAATTTAAGAGACCGAACTCAACTAGCAATCGCTTACTATAAACACCATCAGTCCACGGAATCTTAAGCTTTTAATTAATCTTCTTTATCCTCATCGTCAAAAGCTGATTCGCCCGGCATCATCATAGAGCTGATAGCTGAATTAGCGCCAACTTCTTCCCCATCACGGCGATAAGAATGGAGTAAATCCTTTTCAGAAAAAGTTGATAAGTCAACATAATAAATATTATCTTGCAAAACACCTTCTTGAACTAGGGTGCTGACAATTGCTTTCCTTAAATCCAAAGTATGTTTGCCATCTTTATCTGTATGAATAATTTCTTCATTATTGGCAAATCCGCCATAAAACAGCTCAACCACATCGTCTTGGATTTCATAGTCTTGACGTGCAATGTGAGGTCCGATACCTACAATTAAATCTTTAGGATCCGTGTCATATTGTCTACCCATATTGCGCACACCTTTTGCAGCTATTTTGGCTAGGGTTCCTTTCCAACCGGAATGGATGTTAGCCTGAGCTTTTTTGACCGGATCATACAACAAAATAGGAGCACAGTCTGCCATAGTTGAACAAAGAACAAAATTTCTTTGTCCTGTTGCCAAACCGTCAATTCCCATGGCACGATGTCCAAAAGGAACTTTTCGTCCCAATTCTTCTTCGTCTACAATCGAGACCCAATCTGAATGCTCTTGATCCATGAAATAGAATTGAGCAGGTTCAATTTCCATTGCTCCATAAATTTTTCCCAGATTTTCCTCAAATCTTTGATTAACATTTGAGCCTCTTGGACTCATATCGAGATCTGAAGTTGTGAAAACATGATTCAGGCCTACTTGTAATAGCTCGGGTATCCTGATATAACGTATATCATCTACCGTAATCATTTCGTGCGATTCTATCATATATTTCCTTTCATAATGAAGGGCGACCATAATGGTATCATTGTGTCTATCTTAACGCATGCCTTCTAATAAAAATTCAATATTACTAATTTTAGACACGCCTTATATTATAGCATATTCAGCTTTTTTCGGCTTGTTATCTTACCTAAAAATGCTATACTTTTGAGAAATGCAAACAATTAATCAAAACAATAGCTAATTGGTGGTCAAATGAACAAATATCTTAAACAAGCAGAAAACTTATTATCCTTCATAAAACAAAGTCCAACAGCATTTCAAGCTGTAGATACGATGAAAAATATTTTGGAGCAAAATAATTATCAGGCATATTCTCCCAATCAAAAAGCTAAATTAAAACCAGGAGATAAATATTATTATCTCAAAAATGACTCGGCTATTATTGCTTTCGAAATAGGAAATGAGCCTTTAGAAAACGGATTTAAGATTTTCGGAGCACATACTGACTCCCCTTCACTTAGAATTAAACCCAATTCTATTTCAATCAAGGAGAATATAATTCGCTTAAATACTGAAATTTATGGTGGTCCAATTCTCAATACTTGGTTTGACAGACCATTATCTTTAGCCGGCAGGGTAACCGTAAAAGGTAATCAGGCTTTTAAATCACAAACACTACTTTTGGATTTTGAAGATCCAATCATGATTCTGCCAAATGTTGCAATCCATATGAATCGAGAAGTTAATAAGGGATCAGAAATCAAAGCGAATCGACACTTGCTTCCCATAATCGCTTTAGCCGACACTGAAGCAGTCGATCAGGATTGGTTTGATAATTTAATCGCCCAAAACTTAGAAATTGAAGCCGAGAATATTCTTGATTACGATTTGTTTGCCTATGAAACTACTCCGGGAAATATTGTCGGCGTTAACCAAGAATTCATCTCCTCAGGTCGCTTAGATAATCTGGCCATGTGTTATGCCGGAATCAGAGGACTTGTAGATAGAGAAGTAAATTCTTCATTTAACGGAATAAACTTACTTCTTTATACCGATAATGAGGAAGTCGGATCTTTGAGTAAACAAGGGGCTGACAGCTTGTTCGTACGTGATATATTGGAGAGCATTTGTTTGAATTTGGGTGGAACACGACAAGATTTCTTAAATATATTTGATTGCTCTTTTATGATTTCAGCCGACCAAGCACATGCTGTACATCCAAATTACAGTGAATACGCAGATCCGGAACACAGACCTTTGATTAACGAAGGCCCGGTCATCAAACTCGCCGCTTCACTATCCTATGCTACGGATAGCAAATCAGCAGGCCATTTTATCGAGATCTGCCAAAAGGCTGAGGTTCCTTATCAATGGTTTGTCAATCGCAGTGATTTAAGAGGCGGATCAACTATCGGTTCGATCACTTCTGCAATTATACCCATATCTACTGTTGATATCGGTAATCCAATTTGGGGAATGCATTCAATTCGAGAAACCAGTGGCGTAAAAGATGTCTATTATTTAGATCAAGTATTGAAAGTTTTTTTCAGTATTTAATAGATCAACTATAGTTTTAATTCATTAAAACTCAAAGAATACTGCTCATCAGACATTATTCGATTGATCATATTGCGAAAAATATCAGACAAATCGCTGGCATAAAATTGATAGTTCGCCTTTTGATCTGTAGCTGCCCGTATGTTTTTTTGCTCAAGAACTTCTTTAATTTTTTCCGCTTGAGCAAATGCGGGATCAAGTAACTTTAATTCAGGAAACATTTTTTGGATTTTGTGTTGAATTAAGGGGTAATGGGTACAGCCTAAAATTAAATAATCCGGTTTGTTAATTTCGATAAAGTCTGACAAATATAAATCTATATGAGAATCCATCACCGGATCATCCTGCAGACCTTGTTCAATTAAAGTTACGAATAGTGGACAAGCACGTGAAACTACTTCAGCCTTGGGTAAAACTTTTTTTATCTCTTGCTCATAACTGCCGCTTGAAATGGTGACCTCAGTACCGATTACTGCTACTGTTTGATCGGCTTTAACTAAATTCGGTAAAGATTCTACCATTGGCTTAATAATATCTATAAAAGGTATATCAGGGAAAGCAGCGGTTAAAGCAGACAAGCTGGCAGCACTTACAGTATTACAAGCGATAGCTATTGCCTTTACATTTTGGGTGTATAAAAATTCAGCAATTTGGACAGAAAAGCGATTAATTGTGGCAACAGATTTCGAACCATAGGGTGTTCTGGCAGTATCTCCGAAATAGATAATATTCTCATTCGGTAATAAAGCTTTGATCCTTTTCACAGAGGTTAAACCTCCCAATCCGGAATCAAATACTCCGATCGGTCTATTATCATGACTCAAAATAATTGCCTCCTCTTTCCCTTAATTTTATCTATTATGATTTTTCATGCTAAGTTCTAAACGTTCCGTCTTCTCATCATATGAAACTACTTCGACTTTAACATTTTGTCCCACTGAAACAACTTGCAAAGGATCTTTAACAAAATGTTCCGCCATTTTTGAAACATGCACTAAGCCGTCATGTTCAATGCCTACATCAACAAATGCCCCAAACGCTACAACATTTCTGATCACACCATCGAGGATCATTCCCGGTCTGAGATCGGAAGCTTGAAGAATATCAGATTTTAAGGTCGGACGATCAAAGCTTTCACGTGGATCACGATTCGGTTTAAGTAAACTTGCAATAATCTCTCTCAAAGTATAAATATCCAGATCGAATTGTTCGGACAATTCCTGTTCATTTTGTTCGGCTAAGGTATGACCTAATTCTGAAGAAACCGGCAAGTTGAAATGTTTCGCTATCTTTTCGGTAACTGAATAAGATTCAGGATGAACCGCTGTCCGATCCAAATAAAGATCCGCATCAGAGATCCGCAAAAATCCGGCTGCCTGTTCAAAGGTTTTTGGTCCTAAATATTTGACATCTTTCAATTCTTCTCTGGAACTATAACCTTGCAACTTTGACCTTGTATTAATTATCTCGGTGGCTATACGCGGAGTTAAACCTGCAACATAAGCTAAAATATGAGGTGATGCAGTATTTAAATCAACACCTACCTGATTGACACAATCTTCTACAACATCAGCTAATGCTTTCTCTAATTTATTTTCATTCAAATCATGTTGATATTGACCAACCCCGATTGCTTTGGGTTCTATTTTAACCAATTCAGCCAAAGGATCTTGAACTCGTCTGGCAATTGAAACTGCTGAACGTAAATTAACATCTAAATCAGGAAATTCTTCAGCAGCTACCTCCGAAGCTGAATAAACCGAAGCACCTGCTTCCGAAACCACCAGCCATTTTAAATCATAGTTTTTATGTTCGATAAAATTAGCCAACCAATGTTCCGATTCTCTTGAAGCTGTGCCATTTCCGATCGCTACAAGATCAACCGTATGCTCTGATAAGAGCTCTGACAATTGTTGCTCTGCATAAAGACTGTCCTGTTTCGATTCAAAAGGATAAATTGTGTTAACTTCAAGTACATCGCCTCTTTTATCGATCAGGGCTAATTTACAACCATGTGTATATCCCGGGTCCCAGCCCAAAATATTACAATCTTTGATAGGAGGTTGTAATAACAAATTACGCAAATTTTTAGCAAAAAACTCAATTGACTCATCTTCGGCCAAGTCATTTTTATTTCTAAACAACTCATTTTTCAAAGAAGGATATAAGAGACGTTTCCAGCTATCCTCACACATCGTGAACAAGCGTATATATAATTCCGAGCCTTCCGGTATATACCAGCGACTCAATAATGAAACTATTTGCTGATCAGGACAATTAAGACTGACTCTTAAATGACCTTCTCGTTCGCCTCTTTGGATAGCTAACCAACGGTGAGCTTCCATTGTCTCAATTTTCTCCTGATAATCGTAATACATCTCATAAACGCTATCTGCTTCGCTTTTACGTTTGGTCTGGATCATTCCTTGTGCTAACAACAATTTACGCAAACCACGCCGCACATCCGCTCTATCTGCCAAATCTTCAGCTAGTATATCCAGAGCACCTTGAATTACATCTTCAACTGTATCGCGCTCACTAATTGAACTTAATAAAGTTGTCGCATACTCGATGAGTCCCTTTTCAGTTGCTTCAGGTCCCATCATAAAATCCGCCAAATGTTTTAAGCCTTGGTCGATTGCTTTACTCGCTCTAGTCTGTCTTTTGGTTCTATATGGACGATACAGATCTTCAACCACAGCTAAAGTGTCGGCCTCTTCAATACTTTGTTTGAGTTGTGCAGTCAATTTTTCTCGTTCTTGCAATAATCGAATAACTTCTTGTTTGCGCTGATCAAGAGAAATCAAACGTTGCCATTCTGCTTCAAACTTACGTAAAGTCTGATCGTCCAAATCTCCTGTAGCTTGTTTTCTGTAACGTGCAATAAAAGGTACCGTATTGCCATCGGTTAATAGCTCAATTATTTGTTGAGCATTTTTTTCAGGGAGCTCAAAAGAATTACTTAATTGAATGATGATTTTTTGCAAAAAATTACCTCTACTATATATTTATCCGGTTCTATTTCTCTTCTGACTCTTAATCATGATTAAACTAGCTTATTTAGAACTTGCAATTTTAAGATCCTCGGCCTTGACTGTCATAGTTTCAGTTTCACCATCAATTTCCAGTAAAACTCGTGCTGTTTCACGCAACAGATTTACCGACACTACTCTGCCTCTGCCATTAGGTGTATCCACATATTGTCCCGGTCTTGGCATTCTCTTATGCGCATCAACATATGCATCATGTTCATATTGCAAACAGCAGAGCAAACGCCCACAAGCTCCGGAAATTTTCGAAGGATTCATTGCCAAATTCTGTTGTTTTGCCATTTTAATTGAAACCGGATTGAAGTCCTGCAAAAAAGAACAACAACATAATTCCTGGCCGCAAACTCCTAACCCTCCGATTAAACGAGCTTCATCTCTTACACCAATTTGACGCAATTCGATTCTTGTCCGAAATACACTTGCCAAATCTTTAACCAGATTACGAAAATCAATCCTGCCATCAGCTGTGAAATAAAAGATAATTTTCTGATTATCAAACATGCACTCTACATCTACTAAGTGCATCGCCAACTCATGTTGCTCGATTTTTTCCTTGGCGATTTCAAATGCTTCTTCTTCCAGCTTTAAGTTTTCTGCAAAATGAATTTGATCTTCTTCGGTTGCTTTTCTCAGAATCGGTTTCAAATCATGTTCTAATTTATCTTCATCTATTTGAGATATTTCTCCGGTACAAAATCCGAGATCAATACCTTGTACAGTCTCAACGATTACTTGATCTCCGGAATGTAAATCCAAATCAACCGGATCAAAATAATAAACCTTACCGCGTCCATGTAATCTGACGCTAACAACATCTGCCATCTATATAAATAAGTCCTTTCTCATAGTTAGTAATAATTGTCCTAACATACCGTCAAAACTGGCATTTACCTGACTTGCCCGACGCACTTCATTAATTGCATTAAATGAATGTAGCATGTTTGCTTTATAAACGGCTAAACTAGCATTGCGTTTATCTATATAAATTTGGGCTAGTCCCGTTAATTCTGATTCTAAGTCAACTTGTTTTATTTGTTCTGAATTATTGTCTTCTAATAAGATTAGTAAATCTCTCAACATGCCTTGCCAAAGATCTAAAATCAAATCTGTTTGTTCTTTATTTTTTTTCAAAAACTCTAAACCCGTTGTTAGCATTTCAGTCCTGCCCGCTTTAGGGAATCTAAAAAATAAGTCATTTGCCGAATTTCTGATCTCTTTATAATTTTTATCTGAAGCAATTCTGAGAGCATTACCCGGATTACCCGCAGCATACTGTACAATAAATGCAATATCTTCTGTAATTCCATTAGCTTCAAGAATTTTTCTTATTTCGTGATCAGGATATCTTTGTAAAGCAAAAATTGCCACTCTGGATAATATTGTTTCCAAAAGATTATCCTGCAAAGTAGCAGTTAAAAGAAATACTGCATAGTGAGGAGGCTCTTCCAGAGATTTTAAAAGAGCATTCTGTCCCTGCTCATTTAAATCATCCATATTTATCAGATAAATTTTATATTTTCCCAGCTGAGGCCTGGTTTGAATATCAAACACAACATCTCGCCTAACCCGATCAACTTTGACAATGTTTTCTTTTCCGCGGTTCAATATCTTGAAATCCGGATGTGTTCCCGCCCCAAAATATTGGCAAGCCGGACATTTATAACAAGGCTCCCGGTGTGTCTTACCATCTGAAGAATTAGTTATCTGAGTATTTTGACAAAGAAGAGTCTGAGCAAAATTGATAGCAAAAGATTGCTTCCCCATTCCCGGATCTCCCGTAAACAAAAAAGCATGTTGGACAAGACTATCTGCACTGAGAGCGTCCTGTAATCTTTTTTTTAAATTGGTTTGACCTATCAAATTTTTAGCAGACAATTTACATTCTCTCATAATGGTCGACATCAATGATAAATACTGTCGCACCACCAATATTGACTTCGACCGGATAAGGCAAATAAGAAGTACCCATGCCGGTTGGCGACATTGTTGTATTAATCGTGGCTTTGCGACTACTGGAATTTTTGCGGACAATTCCTAAAGCATCATCTACTTCATGATTTTCGACCCCGATTATCAAAGTTGTATTACCTGAGCGCAAAAAACCGCCGGTACTACTTAATTTAGTCACCCGGAAACCTGCTTTGTTTAACTCTGATACCAAACGTGAAGTATCTTCATCATTTACAATAGCCAAAATCAATTTCATTTATTTATCCTCCCAAGTCAATAACTTGCTTCAATTCCATTTTTAGATCCTGAAAAATTTCTTCCGGTGTTCTCTCAGCATCTATTACCTTGATTCTTTCCGGATTTTTTTGCGCAATACTTAAATAGCCTTGACGTGTTTTCTCCATAAATTTTTTACTCTCAAGATCAATTCTATCATTCTTTTCAGTTCTCTTACCTAATCTCTCAATAGCAGTCTCAACCGACAAATCAAAATAAAAAGTGAAATCCGGTTGGAGACCTTGTGTGGCAAAGGTATTGAGCATCTGAATAAAATGCACATCCATATCTCGACCAAAACCTTGATATGCGGTTGTAGAATCATAAAAACGATCTGAAATCACAATGCTTTTTGCAGCAAGAGCCGGTTTGACAACCTCTTGTACTAATTGTGCTCTTGCAGCAGCAAATAATAAAAGCTCAGTCTCCGGTATCATTTCTTGATTGACACGATCCAACAATACTTTTCTAATTTGCTCACTGATTGAAGTTCCACCCGGTTCTCTTAAAATTAAATATTTCAGATTTGCCTTGCGGAGATCTTCAGTCAACATTTCTAACTGCATGGTTTTTCCGGAACCGTCTATTCCTTCAAATGTCAAAAATAACCCTTTATTCAAGATCATTAATAATATACCTTCTTATTTTAATTAATAATAACACATTCATTATTTTCGTGGAATAATGACAAAAATTGTAAAAATAGCAAAACCGGTAAAGATACTAACAATTAAGTTAGCGACTCCAAGTAATGCTGATTATCAAGAAGCATAGCTTATGACTAACGCGCACATTAGGAGTCCCTAGTGTAACAACTGTCTTCGTTTCCTACGACAAGTTTAGTCTGTAAGTTTTTCTATATTTAATTCTGTAAAGTCTCTTTCACTTGCAGCAGAAAGCCTTAGCTCTATGTTCTGAAACCGATAGGTAGCCCAAGTCACGGCCCCGCCATCTATTTCGACAAAAGGTTCTTCACCTTCTTCAGTTGGGTTGCCGTACTTTTTCGAGAGTCGGGTCTTGCATTCGTCATATCCCAGATTCCCAACATGTATCCAGATGCTTTTGGCAAGATAATCGTCTGCCGTCTCATCAAAATGCAATATGCCGTAGTCCTTAGTCCCAAATATATTTCCATCAAGGTAGGTGTGTATATAGAATTTGCTTTCTGTATCGATAACTTCTCTTGGAATACCAATTTCAGAGGCTATTTTACCGAGCATTTCGATACTATCCAAGAGGTCATCAACAAAAATTCCATCTTGAGTCTCATTAATTATCATCAGTTGTGTTCCACTTTTCTTGTTAGTTGTCTGCTGATCCACAAGGCTCGTACAGGTTGTTTGATGATTGGTTGTCTGTTTCTTCCCGAAGTCTGTATCGGCTATTTTTTGTTTACATCCTATCAGGCTTAACAAACACAGGAAACAGATCAACTTTATTGAAATTTTTCTCAAACACATATATCCACCTCCTACTATATTGTTCACCTCTTATTAAATATGTTATATAAAATCATAATTCAAAACAATAAAAAAGCAGCTATCAATACAGAAATTGTATCAATAGCTGCCTTCTAGCTTGGCTAAGGACGGAGCGGTTGATACAAAATCATTACTGAAGCTTCTTTCTATATTCAGCTATTTGAATAATAGATGCTTTTAGCACCTGAAGACATATCAATGCAGTGTTTTTGTCAGGGTGAAA
>JAAYKK010000087.1 GCA_012522435.1 Clostridiaceae bacterium
AAAAGCCTGCTTATATCAGAGCGGTTTTAGAAGGAATTGCTTATAATTTAGAATGGATTTTGCAATCTTTTCGTAAGACAAAACAAATTGATCAGATGGTTATTACCGGTGGAGGTGCTATTTCACCTATCTTAAGGCAGATTTTTGCAGATGTTTTAGATTTGGAATTTCTTGTTCCGGAAAATATTCAAGAGAGTACGAGCATAGCTGCTGCAATAATGGCAGGTATAGGATCCGGTTATTATCAGGATTTCTCCAGCTTGAAGGAATTTCTCAAAATGAAAGATAAAACAATTCAAAATCCGGAAAATGTTAAAACGTATCAAAATTATAAAACAGTTTTCAAGAAAAGCTATCAAGGGCTGAAAGAGGTCATGTTTGAACTTGATAATTTACGCTGATTTTAGCTTGATTCAGAATGTTGATCAAACTATTTTAATTAAACATTGACAATAAGAAAGTAATTATATAGAATAAACGTAAATGATTCGAAAGAAAATAATAAATAAAATTTTCGAAAACGAATAGAAAACAAGCAAATACAGAATTAATTTGTAATTGTGCATGAGAGTTGAGATATGGCACAAGTATTTAAAAATTATTCACAAGCTGAACGGCGCCGTCAAATAATCCAAAAATTGAAATTAGACGGTGTTGTAAGAGTCTCTGAATTAAGTGAGCTTTTGGAGGCTTCCGAAGTTACAATCAGAAGCGACTTGGCTGAGTTAGAAAACAGCGGAGTATTGCAAAGAGTACATGGTGGAGCGATTCAAACCGTAAAAAATTATTATGCTCTCGATTCTTCTGAACGGCTTGAAGAACGTAAAAATGAAAAATTACAAATTGCATCTACAGTTAGCAAACTGGTTAAAGATGGCGATAACATTATTATTAATTCCGGAAGTACTTGTTACTATATCGCTTTAGAATTAAGAGAGAAGAAAAATCTGAAAATTATTACTCACTCAATTCAAATTTCAGAAATTTTTGCCGAAAATAGCGATATTGAAGTTATCTTGCTTGGCGGTTTGATAAATTATCAATATATGTTTACCCATGGTGATGATGCCGCGCACCAATTAAACAAATATCAAGTAGACAAAACTATCTTATCAGTCGACGGAATTGATTTAGCAAGTGGAATTACCACATATCATCATGAAGTTGCTGACCTTTGCAATCAGATGTTACAAAAAGCTGCAATGCGAATTGTAGTGGCAGATCACACTAAGATCGGTCATACTGCATTTTCACAGGTGGCTCAATTAGATGTAATAGATTATCTGATAACAGACAACCAATCTAAAGAAAAAAACCTGGCACAATATGAAAAAACAGGCATAGATATTATTACTCAAGATAAGAGTGACTTGAAGAAAATAACTGAATAACAAAAAACAACTAAAAATCTAAGGGGGAATCAGATTATGGCAGTACCAGTAATTATGCCAAGACAAGGACAATCCGTAGAAAGCTGTATCATCGGGGAATGGCATGTTTCAAAAGGAGACAAAGTCAGTGCAGGTGATAAGCTTTTTACCTATGAGACAGACAAAGCAACATTCGATGAGGAAGCACCGGAAGATGGTGAAGTAATCGCTGTTTTCTTTGAAGAAGGCGACGATGTACCTTGTTTATTGAATGTATTAGTAATAGGCGAAGCTGATGAAGCTTGGGAAGAATTTATTCCCGAAGGTGCAACAGTTGATGGAGCAGGTGCGGTTGGTACAGCTGAAACTGAAGAAGAAACTGTTCAGGTAGAGGAAACAGCTCCTGCAGCGGCTCCGACAGAGGTAACAGATCAGGTGGCAACACCGAGTTTAGATGGAGATCATCCTGTCAGCCCGAGAGCTAAAGGTTTTGCAGCAAAGCATAATGTTGATTTGCGCATGGCCGGAGCTACAGGTCCTAAAGGCAGAATTATCGAAAGAGATGTTGTAGCAGCCCTTGATGCCGGCTATACCGCTACTACAGCTGCAGCTCATGATTATGCTGCCGGCGTAAGCGGAAGCGGAATCGCAGGTGCTGTCAGAGTCGAAGACTTAGCTAAATTACCTGAATTGCAATCTGCTGAAGGTGCAGCCTATATTGATAGTGTTGCAGGTGCTCTAGATGAGCCTGAATATGTGGATTCTAAATTGAGTAATATTCGCAAGGTCATTTCCAGAACAATGCACAAATCATTATCTGAATTGGCACAGCTTACATTTAATACACCGGTTGATGCAACAAATCTGCTTGCATGGCGCAATCGTTTAAAAGAGCTCAAAGCTCAAGGCATGGCAGAACAACTCGGATTACCTCTCTTGGAGAACATACCCACAATTAACGATATCTTCCTTTATGCAGTATCCCGTACGGTAAAGAAATTTCCGGACTTCAATGCTCATTTTCTGGAAGAAGAAGGAATTGTTCGCCACTATAATCGGGTTCACTTAGGTGTTGCTGTTGATACAGAACGCGGTTTAATGGTTCCGGTAATCAAGAATGCAGATTTGAAATCATTAGCTCAAATATCTGCTGAAGCTAAAAAACTGGCCCAAGAATGTCAAACTGGCTCAATTAGTCCGGATAAATTAGCTGGTGGAACTATTACGGTAACCAATATGGGAGTAACAGGAGTAGAGACCTTTACGCCGGTTATTAACCCACCTGAAACCTGTATAGTAGGTGTAAATTCTGCTACAGAAAAAGTCAGATCAACACCGGATGGCGGCATAGAAATTTATCCCGCAATCTATATTTCATTGACAACTGATCACAGAGCAGTTGACGGTGCACCTTCCGGTCAATTCTCGAGAGCTTTGAAACAAACATTGGAAAATTTTGATCTCTTTTTAATGGACTGATTTCGGAAAACTATTGGTGAATAATATAGATAAAGGAAATACGAGGTAGAAATAAAATGTACGATGTTTTAATCATAGGCGGCGGCCCGGGTGGATATCTCGCAGCACAGAGAGCGGGCGAAAACGGTTTGAGCGCTGTCTTATTTGAAAAAAGAAATTTAGGTGGTGTTTGCTTAAATGAAGGTTGTGTTCCTTCAAAAGCTCTCTTAAATTCAGCAAAAATATATGAACATGCAGCAGACGGATCTGCTTATGGTGTAACCACAGAGAATGCGCAAATTGATCAAAAAGCGGTTATCAAACGCAAAAATAAAGTTGTTAAAATGCTGGTTAACGGTGTTGCAATGACTATGAAACGCAATAAAGTAGAAGTTGTAGAAGCTAAAGCAACCATCAAAAATAGACTGGACGGCATCATTACGGTAGAAGCTGATGGCAAAGAATATCAAGGCAAAAACTTGATCATCGCTTCCGGTTCAGATGTTGTGAAACCTCCGATC
>JAAYKK010000088.1 GCA_012522435.1 Clostridiaceae bacterium
CTCAGTCTGTTCGCCAAACTCTTCTTTCGGAGGCTGAACGGTCAACATATCATCCTTGGTTTCAGTTTTTATCGGTTCGTATCTGGTAGTCTCTTGTTCAGAAAGATCTTTTTGTGATTGGAATAAGCCAAGATTAATCTTACCTGTACGATCTGCAGGAATCACTTCCTCCACAGAAGCAATAATTGCTTGTAGAGGTTCTGCTTCATTAACTGAACGTGCTCTATCAATTATTTCTGCAGCAGCATCTCCGCAATCATCATAATTATATAATATCTTTAGTAAATCTCGCTGTCCCAGTGCTTCCAAGACCTCTTTGTTACAAAGAATCAATACATCGCCGGCTTGTAATTGAGCGATATTTGAATATCTGATTGTCCCTGCTACTCCTGCAGAAAAGTCATTCATGTTTTCTATTGCATTGCCATGGTAGTCGGCATTGACCAGATCAATGTCACAACCTGTTAAAGGATAAAGTGCATTGTTCCGATATAGAAATGTGCAGGCTCCACCTGTAGTAACAGCTGCAATTTCAGCTTCTTTGACAATTATACCGGCAAAATATGATTGTCTGACACCTTCTCTGGCTATCGTTGCTCTTCCACCCACTTCAACTGCACAATCAGCCAAATCATTGATTTCATTATCAATTTTATCATTGCTGGTCTTAATTGTTTCCGTCAAATTATGGAGTGTTGAAATCGTATCCGAATCAGGAGTATCGATATTAAGATCATGAGTAGCAAATATTGCATAGAAAAAACCGCGGTCTTCACCCGAGCTTGTTATATCAGCACCCAGTTTCTCGCGTTTTCTGGCTATTCTGCCGTCCAAATAAAATGAATCTTTCACATTTTCATCAGGTCTTAAGTCAGCATTTAAGCTTGCTGCTATTCTGGTGGTTGCAAAACGTGAAATCTTGGCCATAATATTGCCTCCTATTATTTCTAAAAAACAAAAAATAATTCTTCTTATATTTATAAATCAATATATCAAAGCTAAACGATATTATAGCATAATCTTTTTATTCAATCTTTAATAATTTTTCTGCAATAGGTATGTCTTCAGGATGGGTAATTTTAATGTTTTTGAAGTTCCCCGGAAACAATTTAACCGGATATTGAATTGCTTCAAGGACAGCTAGATCATCTGTTACCTGAATATTGTTTTCTTTGACATATCTATGAGCAAGTAACAAAATATCAAAGTCTGATCCTTGTGGAGTTTGCATGGCTCTAAGGCTTGAACGATCGGGGGTTTCAATAACTTTACCTGTTTGATCAATTCTTCGTATCGTGTCATTCAGAGGAACAGCAACACCTAATCCAAAAAAATCTTTTTTTAATTCTTTAATATAATCTTGAATATTTTGATTGCTAATCAAACAACGAGCTCCATCATGCACTAGACAAAGCGTTCTCTTTTTTCCCGATTGACATAAAGATTTAATCTGCTCGTAAAGATTTTGCGACACCTCAAATATGCTTGATGAATCACTTCTACGATTTGCAATATGCTCCAAACCGAGATGGACAGAATCTTGTCTGGTCTCACCTCCGGGGACTACTTCAATTTTCGTTTGGTAAGGATTTGCAAGACCGGAAAGATGATTGTGCATCTCTTTTGATTCCAAAGGATTGACCATTATATAGATCTCGCTAATACATTCAACAGCTAAAAAAGCTTTCACTGTCCTACGTATTATGCTTTCACCGGCCAAGCTCAAAAAAGCTTTGTTTTTCTCCGCCTCCATACGCACTCCTGCTCCTGCAGCAGGTATCACAGCAATAACATCAGTCATCTTCTTACTCCAAATAATATCATTTTAATAAAACAACATGTCTAAAGCTTCTCGTAATAAGCTGACATAATAAATTTCACAATCATCCGGTAAGGAAATATCTTTTAGACTACGTTTACTGGCTGCAGGTAAGAGAAATTTCTTCCAACCAAGACGCAAGGCCTCTTGAATTCTTCTTTCCACAGCTGCAATCATTCTAACCTCACCCGCTAAACCAAGTTCACCCAAAATAATTAAATCAGAATCAATTGGTTTATCCTGAATACTTGATACCACCGCTGCAATAACTGCCAAATCTGCAGAGGTTTCAACTATTTTCAAGCCACCGGTAACATTGACATATGCATCATAAGGTGCAGCCGAAATTGAGCAAGATTTCTGCAAAATTGCCAAAAGCATATTCAAGCGAAGTCGATCAATGCCTTGAGTATTTCTGATCGGTTGTGCAAAATCTGTAGGATTAAGCAGTGCTTGGATTTCTAAAAGTACTGAACGAGTTCCTTCTAAAGTAGAAGTAATTGCTGTGCCCGGAACATTGAGCGGTCGGCCTGCCAACATTACGGTGCTCGGATTTTCTACCGACTTTAAGCCTGTTTGAGTCATCTCGAACATACCGACCTCATTAGTAGTACCGAATCTATTTTTTACAGCGCGTAATAATCTATATTGATTGGCCCTTTCACCTTCAAAATATAAAACGGCATCGACCATATGTTCTAGAACTCGTGGACCTGCAATTCCACCTTCTTTCGTAACATGTCCGACTAATACGATCGCAATTTCAAGTCTTTTTGCTAACCGCAATAAACCTGCTGTTGCTTCTCTCACCTGAGAAACCGATCCGGGTGCACTGTTAAGATCTTCAATATAAATAGATTGAATTGAATCAATCACCGCAAAATCCGGTTTATCCTTTTTTAAGGTTTCAGCTATCGTAGCAAAATCTGTAGAAGTTACCAGCCTAATCGACTCAGCTTTTATTCCTAATCGGTCTGAGCGCATTTTTATTTGTGTCGGTGATTCTTCACCTGAAATATATAAGGCAGTGTATTCTTTACTCAAGTTAGACAATACTTGTAATAATAAAGTAGATTTCCCTATTCCGGGGTCTCCCCCGAGCAACACCATAGAGCCTTGAACAAAACCACCACCTAACACACGATCCATCTCTTCAATTTCTGTAGTTAAACGATTTTGTTCAGTGCTTCCGATCATTGCTAAATTTATTGCTGTTTTTTCGCTAAGTTCTGAATCTGGCTCTAACCAGGATCTGCGATCTGAATTTGTAGAATCTTTACGAATTACGGTTTCATGCATGCTATTCCAAGTTCCGCAAGCAGGACATTTACCTAACCAGCCGGATGACTCATAACCACATTCTTCACATGTATAGATCGTTCTTTTCTTTGCCATCTAATTGCTCAACTATTCAGGAGAGATTGCTGCGAGCAAATCTAAAGGATGATTCAAAAGCAACTTGGAACCGTGTTCTATCAATTCTGCAGGTGTTCTAAAGCCCCAACTGACTCCGACCGGAATCATACCGGCATTTACAGCTGTTTGCATATCGGCATCACTATCTCCGATGAAAGCAACCTGACTCATATCTGTTGCTCCAATTTTTTCTGCAACATAAAAAGCTGCTGTCGGATCCGGCTTGCGCGGTAGATGGATATCCTGGCCCTGGATAAAAGCAAATGTTCCTTCCGGGAAAGCTGTTGCAAGAACTCTTTCTGTCATTTGATGAGGTTTGTTGGTCAATACACCTAAGCTGATATTTTTTTCTTGCAAACCTTCTATCAATTCTAAAATGCCAGGATATGGTTCAACTTGATAACAACAATAATCATCGAATAACTTCATATAGATATCATATGCTTCATCCAATTGTTCCGCTTTTTCATCACCCGAAGCTACAATTAATTGTTCAACCAATTTTTTTGCACCATAGCCGACAAAATTTTTATATTTGTCTACTTCAATTCCACTATAGCCTAATTGAGCCAGCATAGTATTGCCGGTTTTAATCAATGAATTCATCGTCTCCAAAAGGGTTCCGTCTAAATCAAAAATCGCTTGTTTTATGATCAATTTATTACCTTGCTTTCTATTTTCATTAACTAGCTTGATCTGTCTCAGATTTTTTAATCAGATCTTGTTGTGCACTGATTTGTGCAGAAACAATACTAGCTTCAAATAAATAATACATCCTTAATATATCAGTTTTTGCCAACAGCCA
This sequence comes from Clostridiaceae bacterium, assembly GCA_012522435.1. Lineage (GTDB taxonomy): Bacteria > Bacillota > Clostridia > Saccharofermentanales > DTU023 > UBA5436. The sequence goes on from JAAYKK010000088.1 coordinate 4,041, forward strand.
TTCATCATCTAAAATACTTTCCGACATGCTACTAAAATCGATTTGTTCAGTCAACAAATCTAAAATTCCCAAACGCGAAAAGCTTTCACTGTCAATACGATCCAAGAAACTTTCCAGTAAGTTATAACCAATGACATAAGGTAAAACTAACGGTGTTAGATCGCGCAGGGGTATTTCCGGTAGATGATCCCGGAAGAAATCATGTTCAGCTTGCAACTCAAATTTGAAGGTTTGAATCTGTTTTAATATTTCCCTACCCTCGAGAGTAAAATAACGTGCCTTAAAAATCCTGGTTATCATAAAAATAATCGGTAATAACATAATCAAGCTGAGCCACGATTTCACAATAAGAAGAATTGGCAAGAAGATGATTGTTAAAATGATTGAAGCTATCGTATATGCTTGTTTACCTTTTCGTTTATTCTTGAGATTAAGATAGTTTTTATCTACTAAATCATTTTCTAATAATCCAAGATACTTTCTAAAATTCAACAAATAATCTTCTGCCAAATTTTCATCAGTCGACAAAGCATAGATTTTCTCAGCAGAAGTTATTGAATAATTCCTGCTCCTGCCTGAGTCGTCAAACAGCCATTGCAATAAGAATATTTCAGAAGAATTAAATTCTGAAAAATCTTCACGCTCAGGATATTTCCAGGTAAATGTTGTCTTATTGAGTTCAATTTCATTTTTTTGAACTAAGCGAAGCAATCCTGACATAATAACACTGCCGTTCAGATCCGACTTCAGCATATAGGCAGCATGTGACGGATCCAATTTAAAAAAACTTTCATCCAGTTTCAATTTGCGAGTAAATAAATAACCTTCCAACTCAAAAACAACAAAAATCAAAAGTGCAATAACCGTACTTATGGCACTGAATCCTGCCAAAAACCACGGATTATTCACAAATTGCAAAATGGTTGATTTTTTTGTTGCTATTACATCAGGATGCGGGAAAAAATCAGCCATATTTAAATTAGGTTGGTTAATGCTCAGGTCAGGAAACAGATCACCCGGCAAGCTAAGGTAAATATATTGACCGGTTTGATAATGAAAGTTGTGCGAGTTAAAAACTAAATTATTATTATTCCGAGTCATATCCTCAAACCAAGTTTCGGTAGTTGCTTGCATATTGTAATCTTCGGACATTAGTTCTCGCGGTAAAATAAACTGAATCTTATATTCATCCGCTAAATTAACAAAATCAGGAATTGAAATTGGATATTTAATGAAAGCCCCAATTTCAGATATTTTTAATAAAGAGCTTTGATCAAAATTAAAAGCTAAGATGTACTTTTCATTTACCTCAAAGTCATAATAAACATCTACATAGAATATTTCTTTAGCCTCATCTACTGAAACTTTGTATGAAAAATTACCTATCTTATCTAAATTTTCAGGAGTTTGTTGTTCCGCTATAAAATATAGTTCAGTTTCAGTGGAATTATCAGATAACATTACATCACGCAAAATAGAGGTTGATTGATTCTCTAATAATTCAAAACCAAAGCGCAATACCGAACGTGGATTTACCAAAGTAAATTCATATTGTTCAGTAACCAACATTTGTTGATTGCTTAAATCAATAAATGTTTCTGCAGTCACAAGTTTTGAAGTATCGGAAATTGCAGATACTGACCGCACCGGCAATATCATACACAACAATAGTAAGAAGAGGTATATTAGTTTTTTATTTCGCATCTCAACCCAAAATCAAATATAGTAATCCAATATTTATCAATTAGCAGCTTTGTCCCAAGCAGCAAAAAATTCTGCTATCTGTGATTTCTCTGTTGCCCATGAAGTCACAAGCCGTACAACTTCATAAGTCTTATCAGAATATTCCAGTTCAAACTCTGACATTTGTTTTTCATCTAGCTGCAACCATGACAAAAAACCGAAATCATCAACTAGTTTTTGTTTTTGTTCAGAATTAATCACAACAAATACCTGATTTGTTTTTGTTTCTGTCCAAAATTTAACATCTCTTTTTGTAAAACCGTTACGTAATAGATCTGCCATCTGATTAGCATGTTTTGCCGCTTCAAAAAATAGATTGTTTGTAAAAAGTGTATTGAATTGTAAACCTAAAAGACGTCCTTTTGCTAACATACCGCCTCTTTGTTTCAAAGTCCAACGGAAATTATCTGCCAAGTTATACTTACGATTAGTAAAAACTATTGCTTCACCAAACAAAGCCCCGTTTTTAGTGCCACCGATTGTAAATACATCAACTAAATTCACCAGTTGATCAATAGTCAATTGATCCGGCTCAGCCATTAAAGCTGTCCCTAAACGAGCTCCATCCATGAAAATTGGCAACTCAAATTGATCTGCAACATCTCGGATTTTTGTTAATTCCGAGGCTGTATAATGTGTCCCAAATTCCGTTGCATTGGAAAAATAAATCATCCCCGGTAAAGCCGTATGTTCTGGTTCAGGATTATTCCAATAATTTATCAAATATTCACTGAGTTCAGAAGCACTTAACTTGCCGGTATGAGAATCCGCTTCAATCGTAAGCACTTTATGTCCCGTAGCCTCAATCGCTGCGGATTCATGAGTTGCAATATGTCCTTCAGGAGCTGAAATAACTCCTGCAAAAGATCTTAAGAAATGCGAAATAATAATTAAATTTGCTTGAGTACCACCTACTGTAAAATGAATATCCACTTGACCGGGTTCGACATTCAACAAACTCTCCAATTTGTTTTTTGCCTTTATAGAATAATCATCCAATCCGTAACCGTGTGTTTGCTCATAGTTTGTATTTTGCAGACTCTCTATGATCTCAGGTAAACATCCTTCACTATAATCATTCTCAAATGAAACTCTCATAATTTCACTTCCTTATTAGCTGATTTTCTTTCGCTAACATTCTAACATATGGAACAAGATAGGACAGCAAGAAAATAAACTGTATAATTAAGAAAATGAGTTTAATTAGTATAGAAAATGTCAGTAAAACATATTATGAAAAAGTTGTACTATCTGATGTCAACCTTCAGATCAATCGGGGAGAAAAACTGGGGATTGTTGGTGAAAACGGAAGTGGAAAAACAACTTTATTTCGCTTGATTACCGGTCTGGAAAAGCCGGATTCCGAAAATGCCAAAATTACTATTGCCAGAAATACTATTGTCGGTTATTTAAAACAAGAACTAAATTCTGATTCAGATAATAGAGATGCACTTTTTGATCCGCAAATCTTTAAATTAGAGCAAAAATTGACGATTCTGGAACAAAAAATTGCTCAAACTCAGAACTCGATATCTGCTGATCAACATCAACAACTGCTAAATCAATACAGCACTACAACTGCTAAATTTGAGAGTCTTGACGGATATTCATATAAATACCGCATGCAAGAGATCTTAGCCGGTCTGGGGATTGATCCGAAAACAGCCCGGAGAGCTTTGAACGAATTGTCAGGCGGAGAAAGAATGCGAGTCGAATTAGCTAGGATATTAATTCGAGAACCTGATCTAATGTTATTAGATGAGCCTACAAATCACCTTGATTATTTAGCTATTGAATGGTTAGAAGATTTCCTAAAAACGACAAAATCGGCTGTTTTGGTTGTTTCTCATGATAGGTTGTTTCTTGACCAAATAGCTACCGACACCGCGGAATTATCCGGAGGAAAACTAAAAGTATATCCGGGAAACTATTCAAACTTTGTTCGACTAAAATCCGAACAGGAGAAATCATTAAATAAAGCTATCAACAAGCTGGAAAATGATCTAACTAGACAAACTGAAATAAGCAAGACCATGTTCTCTCATCGCAAAATCAGTTCGTATCATTCAAGCATTAAAAAGGCTAAGCGCTTAAGTGAAAAATTAAACGATTTAAAGACAATGCGATCAATCAATCCAAAACATCTCAATATCAAAATTAGCAAAGAACAGGACTTAGGTGATCCAAACCGCATTTTAATTAAAACCGAAGATTTGTACGTTGAATTTCCCAATACAGATTCACCATTGTTTTTGCCTTTTTCTTGGACCTTACAAGGGAAAGAAAAAGTTGTAATAGTAGGACCTAACGGTTGTGGTAAAACATCTATTATCAAATCTATCTTGGGAATTGAAGAAAATGCCAAAGGCAAGGTTGAATTTGCCAAAGACATTAAATATGGCTTTTTAGGTCAATTTGTTGAGTTTTCTGATGAGTCGCAAAGAGTAATCGACAGTCTGAGCGAAGTGCAACAAAACTGGACGGAAGGCAGACTCAGAAATGAATTAGCCAAGTATGGTTTTCGGGATATAGATGTATTTAAACCTTTGAATATTCTGTCCGGCGGTGAAAGAAGCCGTCTTTACTTATGTCAACTCTTGAGCAATAATCCCGATATATTATTTTTAGATGAGCCGACCAACCACCTAGATATTAATTCTTGCGAAATATTAGAAAAAGCAATCATGGAATATGAAGGAGCAATTATTGCTGTAAGTCATGATCGCTATTTTATCGATAAAATAGCGCAATATATCCTGGGTTTTATCAATAAAGAAATCATCCGATTTAACAATTATCGAAGCTTTAGGAAGGCTGAATCCCAAGTTCTACAAAATCAAAAAGAAAAATTTGAAGTTAATGTATCTGATTCTGAGCTAAAGAAAACTGGCAACCTGGAACAAGCTTCAGCAGATTCTGAATCTGAACAGAAAAACAATCTATGGACTGAGCAGGAAATAAAAGCACATCAATCACTACATCAAATAAAAGCAATGCCAAATAATCAAATCCAAATGCGTAGATTCAAAGCATTAGCAAACAAATCAGTGAACGAACTCTTCTTGAAACTTGAAATCGCCGAAAAGAAAAAAGAAGAATTTGAGTCAACATTTGAAACAACAACTGATCCTGAGATTTATCATCAATATAACCAACTATTGGTTCTGATAGAAATATACGAAACAATTTATTTGAAATTGGCAGAATTATTAGAAAGCTTCACTTAATTTACCGGCTAAATAACCGCTGGTCCAGGCCCATTGCAGATTAAAACCACCGGTTTTTCC
>JAAYKK010000089.1 GCA_012522435.1 Clostridiaceae bacterium
GTAAAAGCGGAATGTCCTTAATAATATCAGAAATCTCAACTTCAGAGTATTGATTTAGCATATCTGTTGCAATAACTCCCGGCGCAATAGCGTTTACTCTGATATTGCAAGGTGCGAGTTCTTTTGCTAATGCTTTGGTTAACCCGATAATTCCAGCCTTGGTAATAGAATAATTTACTTCACAAGCCGCACCTGTTATCCCCCAAATCGAACTTATGTTAATGATACAACCCTGCTTTCTCTTTACCATTTGAGGATAAACTTGTTGAGCACATAAAAAATATGCTCTTAAATTAACATTCTGCATCTTGTCCCATTCTGTCGCGGTTATTCGATCAAAGAGTCCGGATTCAGCAATGCCGGCATTGTTTATCAAAACATCAATCGGTTGGTTGATGCGTTTAAACAAATCTTCAATTTTTTCAGTTTGACTTAAATCAACTGAAAGCGGAATCAAATTATCAGGATTCAGCAGAGTATTCTTTAATTCAAACAAACTACTTTCAGTCTGATAATAAGTTGAAAAAACCTGATAATTATTATTTAAAAACAGTTCTGTCATAGCATAACCGATGCCCCGAGAACCGCCAGTTATTAAGACACTCTTCATTTTATTTCTTCCAAACTAAACTTTTACAAATAACCATTATATAGCTATTATACATTAAGGTTTTGAACTGATTTATCTATATGTTACATTATCCGAGCAAATAGTAATACAAAAATAGAATTTCTGAGCTTAATGTTATATTTTATATATATTGTTAAGTATTTAATTTTATGATCATTGGAGAAAAAACAAGCTTATGAATATTGGAGATTTAAAAAAATTAATCTTTACACCAAATAACAAAATCTTTTTCGTCGGCATTGGAGGGATCTCAATGTGCGGTTTGGCAGAATTAGCCAAACATCAGGGAATGGAAGTTTCTGGATCAGATTTACAGGTAAATGCCAGAACAAAATATCTTGAATCCTTGGATATTGTTGTATATCATGGGCAAACCGCAGCAAATATTGAAGAATTCATGCCGGATGCTATTGTCTATACATTGGCTGTGCCCGAAGACAATCCGGAAAGAACCAAAGCAAGAGAACTAGGAATTCCGGAAATTGAACGAGCGGTTTATCTTGGTCTCTTGAATCGCAATTATCAGCAAACGATAAATATTGCCGGAACAAACGGCAAAACTACCACCACAGCTATGTGTTCTCTGATATTGATCGAACAGGGACTTGATCCGACTGTTCATTTGGGAGCTGAATTAAAACAGTTTAAAACAACTGTCAGGCCCGGAAGCAACAACAATTTAATGGTCTCCGAAGCTTGTGAGTTTGGAAAAAGTTTTTTGCATTTTTATTCGACCACAGCAACTGTCCTAAATATTGAACATGATCATGTAGATATCTTCCCAACAATTGATGATGTTATTTTTGCTTTTGCCGAATTTGTAGCATTACTTGAACCGGGTTCAAATTTGGTCGTCCCCGCATTTGATCCCTTGATTCCCAATATGCTGGACCAAGCGTATAAGATAAATCCCGAGCTCAAGAACAAACTGAAAATTTTTAGCTTCGGATATTCGGGAGACAAATTTGAAGGGCAATCTCCGGATCTGTGTTGCGAAAGTCTGCGTTTTGTAGAGGGCTATCCTGTGTTTTCATTAACAGTTGACAATAAATCCTTCGGTGAAATCAAATTAAAAATTCCCGGGAAATACAATGTAGATAATGCTATGGCAGCAATTGCATGTGCTTATCTAAATGGTGCGGAATACGAAGCAGCGCGTAAAGCGTTAGCTGAGTTCACCGGAGCCGAAGGCAGATTTACTGAAACCGGATCCTACAACGGTGCCAGAATAATTGCAGACTATGCGCACCACCCCGATTCTATTACAGCAACTCTGGAAGCTGCTGAAAAGATTCCACATAAAAATCTCTATGCCATATTTCAGCCCATTACTTTTAGCAGAGCAAAAGGCTTGGCGGATGGTTTCGTTACGGCTTTAAGCAAGACAACCAATCCTATCTTGATGGAAGTTTATGATGATCGAGAAAAAGATCACAGCTTCTCCTCTATGATCATCGCTACTAGAATTCAAGAGAAAGGAGTCAATGCTCTATTCTTTGACTCTTTGAATAAATTAGAAAATCACTTGAGAGAAATATTGCAACCTGGTGACTTAGCAATTATCATGGGCCAAGATGTCCGCACAATTGCAGACAACTTGGCCGGCAGAGAAGACCACTTTGCATAAATTAGTCAATTTGTGTTTCTATTAATATAAATCGCTTCGAATATCACCGCGGCGATATGCTCGAATCAAGGCTTTTAAGTCATTGATTTGGGCAATAACTTCTCTGCCTTGATCTGTATCGCTAATTCTTAGACGACGCGGCATTGACTTTACCACATGTATATCGGGCAAATAACTACCACTTTCTTTAACTGCATCAAAAGCATGATGTTCAGCTAAAGCTAATTCATGCGAATTAAATATTAACGTATAACCGGCAATACCTGTGGTTGATTGATAAGCTTTGGATAAACCTCCGTCAATTACAAATAACTTGCCGTTGGCCTTAATAGGAGTTTCGCCGTCTTTTATTTTCACCGGTACATGTCCATTAATGATATGAGAAAATTTAGGATTAAGACCAAATTCAAATAATATGGCATCGGCTCCTTCTTCGGTTCGCGAATATTTATAATAGGGATTTCTCTTTTCTTTATGCAATTCCGGATCACTTAGGAAATATCTTTCAAAAGTTGCCATTTTATCTTTACCAAAGAGTGGTGAATCTTTACCACACCAGAGGTACCACATAAAGTCCTGACCTTTTTGACGTTCAGCTGATTTTTTATCGCTAAACCAAGCCCTTCTGACTTGAATATAAATATAATCCATCAACTCTTTGCCATCATATTTTTTACCGTCAAATTCCAAAGCAGTAAAACTTCCATCTTCATTCATCGGAATACAACCATGATAGAGTAAATTGCTATTATGAATTTTATACATGGCCCCAACAGCGTAAATATAGTTGATATGCCGCTGTAGTTTGGTCGAAGAAGCAAAAGAAACTTTCAAAGAGTCTACTAATTCCTGTTCTTCTTGACTTAAAGCCAGTGGATCATTCGGATCAATTGTAGGGAAATTAGTGTCAAGCAAAGGATATTCTTTGCCATTTTCAATAAAAACATTGCGCTCGAAATCTACTTTTTTCAATACATTCCGGTCTTCCATGCCAAATTCCGGATTGCGTTCATACAATTGACCTTCCAGTTTGGCTTCTATAATCGCAATCATCTTTTGCATTTTTGCAGCAACTTCCGGATCTATTCTGGCAATTTGATTATCTTCAAATACACGTGGCATAAATCTTTCACATGGATCATCAGCATAAACTTCAGTCGCAAAACTATAAAGCGGTCGTAAATTGATACCATAACCATCTTCCAGACAATCAAAATTATTGTACCGTAAAGCTATACGAACCACAGCCATAATTGCAACTTCAGAGCCACCTGCTGCAGCCATCCAAATTACATCATGGTTACCCCATTGAATATCTACATCGGGATAGCTCATCAATACATCCATGATCTTGTGCGGACCTGAGCCTCGGTCAAAGATATCACCAATGATGTGCAGTTCATCAACAGAAATATTTTGGATCATCTCGCAAAGAGCAGTGATGAAAGGTTTGCTGGCTTCTTGTTCGATAATTGCATAAATGATCGCTTGATTATAGATATCGCTGTCTTCTTCATCAACAATTGTATTGAGTAGTTCATTAATAATTACTGAATATTCTTTCGGAGTTTTTTCTTGTACTTTGGGCAAAGGATACTTAGAGGAAACATATTTTAATAAATCTATTAATCTAAAGATGATTATTCTGACCCATTCATCTGTAATTTTCCCATTTTGATCAAGCTTTTCTAATGCCATCGTCGGATTAAATACTAAAAATGCCAGATCATTTTGTTGCTCTTCTGTTAAACTGCGTTGAAAAAGTGTTTTTATTTTGCTCCTGATACCGCCTGAAGCACTATGTAAAAAATTAATGAAAGCATCTGCTTCACCGTGTAAATCGGAGAAAAAATACTCCGTTCCTTTAGGTAAGGAGAGTAAGGTTTGTAAATAAACTAATTCTCCACGCGCTGATTCAATAGTAGGATAGCGATTACTTAATAGTTCCAAATGTTTGTCTAC
>JAAYKK010000090.1 GCA_012522435.1 Clostridiaceae bacterium
CCCATCAAATTGATAACTCCATTAGCTTTTGACCAATGCTTGCTGGGCGTTAGATCAGGCATCAAGGCTACAATCGGTGCACGCCAAATTGACATACCAAAATTGAAAACGATCAGAATCAACATCAAAGTAAACAGATTAGGCATTTGCGGCACAAAGAAAAACAAAGCTGCACAAAGAGGTGCTGCAATCATGATAAAAGGCATTCTTTTACCGAATCTGGTCCGAGTTCGATCGCTCATTGCACCGAACAATGGTTGAAAGATAACTCCGAAAGCATTATCGATAGTCATAATCAAGCCGATAATAGTTGAAGACTTGATAAAGTCTTGCAGAATCAATGGCACAAAGCTGTTATAAAGTGACCACAATAATGATGAAGCAAAAAAACCTGTTCCGATTAAAAATGTTTTACCATAATTGAGTTTAGATTTGGTTTTTGTTTGCTTGTTCTCTGAATTTAGTTTTGGTTCATTCATAAATTACCCCCACCGTCTTCTCCACAAAGAATAACCTTGAAACAAATTATAGATATTTAATTATTTTTTAGATTTGCTCTGACTTTGACAGCAGTTACCGGATCATTAGTGATCAAACCGTCAACCCCTAGACCAATTAGCATAGCCATCTGCTCGGGCTCGTCTACAGTCCAAGGTCTGACTTTGATATCTCTTTCATGCGCAAACTCAACATATTGAGGAATGATCAGATTAGGAAAGAAGGGATGTAAACCGCCCACACTGTTGTTTTTGGCATATTCCCAAGGTTGATAAAGACCCTCTTGATAAAGAAAGGCCAGTTCGTTTTCTGTGCCCAAATCACGTAGTTTAATAATAGAATAATGATTAAAAGAGGAAAAAACACATCTTTCTGCCAGCTCATATTGACTGACCAAAGCTAGTACATCCTCTTCAAATTCAGGATAAATTACCAGATTGTTTTTTAATTCAATATTGATATCCAGATCTGTATTTTTAACTAAATCTAATACTTCTTCCAATAAAGGTACATGTGATGTTCTACCATCATTTAAAAAAGCTGCAGCGTTGAGAGTTTTTATTTGATCATAGGAAGCTTCGGCAATCTTCAAATCAGTACCGGTTACGCGCTTTAGATTTTCATCATGAGTAACAATTATTTTGCCATCCCTTGTTTTATGGATATCCAGTTCAATTCCGTCAGCATTTAGCTCAATCGCAGATTGAAATGCATCCATTGTATTTTCAGCTTCTTTGATCGCATTTCCTCTATGGGCAAATATCTTAGTCATAGTCACACCTCAAAACATATTTAATACAAATAATAGCTTAACATAGTTTATATTTAATAAGTTAGACCAACAAATAATGTTTTTTCATTGCTAGGTATTTTTGATATTATGAATATGATAATAACATTATTAAAAAGAGGGAATATGATTTCCAATCAGGCTTTGTACTATGGAGGCAAATATGAAGATATGTAAAAATTGCGGTTCCGAATTGAACGAAAATGAGAAGTTCTGTCCAAATTGTGGTGTGAGCCAAGAGGAATATTCGGCTGTGCAGTATCCCGATATTCAACAAGATACAGATAGTCATGATGCTGCTTATAGTGCAGAAAGTGATAGCCAGGAGAGTTATAGTACTGAAGGTTATAGCACTGAGAATTATAGTACAGACGACTATAGCACTGATTATGCTGCAGAGAGTCCTGCTGATTACAATTATCAGAGCTATCCTCAAGATTCAACCTACTATCCGGCTCAACAGGCAGGTCCTAGCTATTATCAACAGGATCAAGGTGCCGGATACTATGGTGGGGGAGTACCTATCCAACAACCTCAAATTTCCGAACATAATTTGCCGGCAAAATATAAACCGGTATCTGCATGGGGTTACATTGGATATAACATACTGTTTGGCATACCGATTGTCGGTTTGATCTTGGCCATCGTGTTCGCTGTGAGTGACAAAAAAATTAACCGCAGAAACTATGCTCGAGCTCAAATTATTATAGTTATCATCAGCATTATCTTAATGGTAATATTCTATTTCCTGGTCAGAGACTTGGTCATTAAACTGATTAGCTATTTCGAATATCTTATCTATTGAATGTCGCATAATTTATCTTTAGTAAATTAATTTACAAAGGCTGATTCAGTATTCTGAATCGGCCTTTTTAGATGATAGCTTTGTCTTGCCATTTACCTCTGCGATAGAAGATTAAGGTGATTATTGCACCAAGAATCCAAGCTGCCAAGAGAGCAATATTTTGCATATAGGGAGAACCATTAGGCCATTCCGGAGATACTGAAAGGTAAGTTAAAAAATATGCTAACGGAACGCGTAAGAAAACAGTTACAAAGAGTGTAATCCACATGGGAGTCATCGTGTCACCTGCACCTCGCATTACACCGCCAAGGGTAATTGTTTGAGAAATTGCAATATAGCCAACGATCAGGATTAGCATCATATTATAACCGATTTCGATAACTCGCGGATTGGTTGAAAAAAGCCCCAATAATTGACGACCGAAAATTAAGAGAATCATCGATAGAATAAAAGATACAACCAGAGCTAGAAGCGTAACAACTTTACTGCCCCGCTTAACTCTTTCCATGTTTTTAGCACCTATATTCTGGCCGATGAAAGTTGTGGCAGCCATCCCGAAAGTCTGATTCGGCATCATAGCAAAACCGTCTAACCGGATTACCGCAATGTTAGCTTCGACAATCATAGTACCCATTTTATTGGTCAAATTTTGCACCATAATCATAGCCAAAGAGAAAAGGCCTTGTGTAATACCTGCCGGTAATCCTAAAATCAATAATCTTTTGATCAAAACCAGATCCGGCTTAATGTCATCTTTCTGCAGACGATTAATCCGGGGAGTACGATAAATCTGACTCAAGACAAGAATTGCGGAAATAACCTGAGAAATGATTGTTGCCCAGGCAGCCCCGGCAACTCCCCAATTAAATTGCCAGACAAATAATATATCAAGACCCGTATTTAGGACGGTTGAGATTAATAAATAAATCAGCGGAGTAATAGAATCGCCAACGCCGCGCAAAATTCCCGAACCGATATTAAAATATGCAGCTCCTAAGAAGCCTAGAAATGTTATCTTTAAATAAGAAGTTGCCATATCTATAATGTCCGCCGGTGTGTTGATTAAACTTAAAATAGGCCTGGAAAGCGGAATTGTAATTGATATTAAGATAACAGTTGCTATAAATATCAGAAGCAAGGTATTGCCGACAGTTTTGGTTAAATTATTTTGATCTTTGGCACCAAAATACTGAGCGACCATAACACCTGCTCCGGTAGCAATAGCCATAAACAATAAAATAGTAAAATTAATAATTGGAAATGTTGCTCCTATAGCGGCTAAACCGCCCGGAACAGCGCGTCCGACAACAATTGAATCTACAGTTGAATATAATTGCTGAGCAAAATTTCCGATAATTAAAGGAATTGAAAAACGTAACAATCCTTGTAAAATATTGCCTTCAGTTAAATCCTGAGCAGAGAAAAATGAACGAACTTTTTTTATCATAATATTATCCCCAGTGAATTTTTGCGTACCTGACTAGTGTACCTGAAATAAAAATATTTCCAAAAC
>JAAYKK010000091.1 GCA_012522435.1 Clostridiaceae bacterium
ATACGGCAGCCTATTACACAGCTCGCCAAAATTTTTCTAATACCTCGGCCGAGGTATTAGAAAACCAAGCAGCATAGCAGTAACCATTGTGGCAAAGGAATTTACACCAACATTTAGGACTTGACTTTAAGCTTTAATTGCAAAATTAATAATTAGAGTATAATTGGTTATGTGTTAGACAAAGCTTGATAGTTAGAAACGTTTGCAAGCTAAATAACTAGATAATAATTATGCGATCAACGTATTATCTAGGAAAATTAATTGATAAAAATTAACAAAATAGCTTGCTCGAAGAAAGTTGAAGAAAGTTATCTAGAGGTTGTATGAGTAATAATCAAAAAACGAAACAGGATCCTGCAGAAGTTGTAGCAGCACTAATTTGGCAAACTGACCGTTTTTTAATCTGTCAAAGACCGCCGGATAAAACCTTACCTTTACTCTATGAGTTTGTTGGCGGTAAAGTTGATCAGGGTGAGACCAGAGAACAAGCTTTGATCAGAGAATGCCGGGAAGAATTAGCGATAGATATTGAGGTTGATGATGTTTATATGGAAGTAGTTCATCAATATCCGGAAGTGTTGATCAAACTAATTTTATTTAATGCCCGGATTTCTGAAGGTAGTGGTCCGCCTCAGATGCTGGAACACGTGGATATACGTTGGATCAAACCGTCAGAGATTACAAATTTTGAATTTACTCCGGCAGATGTAGAAATCCTTGATAAATTACGTAAAGACTATCTTAATGATTACCAATGACAGTATTAATAATCAGATATAAATTGTGGGAAACAGATGCAGTATTTAACAATAACTATAATTAGATTAACAGAGGCTCTCTCGCGAGATATTCATAAGTTTTTTGATTGGATAAATAGCCTCAGCGAAGGGCAGTTTTTTCTTATCTTTATCCTGATACCTTTGGTGGTTTTTCTTAGTATCCAACAATGGCTTAAGAGAAGACGGATTGCAAAGGCAAAGGGTTTTCGCAATCATCGGGCATATAAAAGACATCGTAAAGCAAAAATTGCTGAGCTACCGGACATGCCGAAGTTTTATGCCGGACCATTTGAGAAATATCTGGCAGCCTTTAGAGAAAACAAAGCGGAGATTCTTGAAAGTTTTTCATCGATGCTTTTGTTTTTTAATACAAAAAGAAGCATTGAACAACTTGAGAAATTTGGTCTGCAGAAAGAAATCAATTTTCGTGGAGATAAAGAAGCGAACCAACATTCGGTCGGTTTTGGCTTAGAATCGAATACCGGCATTCATGCTTCTGAGAGATTTCTCAAAGGAGCGATTGAGGTTGTTTATCGAAAACTAAACAATGGTAGGATTGCTAAGCGAATATTTTTGCCGAAAATCCGCTTACGTCTGGGTTTTATCAGTAGTTTAGATCCGGCAACCTATGATTCCGATGTAACTTGCTATAATTGTGGTGCTCATTTTTACCTGCAAAAACAACAGGAAAAATGTCCTTACTGCGGGTCAATTTACAGATTTGGCGGACATAGGCATTTATTGAACTTTGTTGCATTTGAGCGCAATGATTATGAATTAAAATATGCCATATTTTTGATCGTCTTACCCATTCTACTTCCTGTAATTGCAGTTTATTATTATACGAGAAATCTGAACTGGACAATTTTTAGTATCATTATTTCATCAATAATCTTGATGGCTATTTTTGCCCTAATCGCTAAAGTCTTTATGCACAGACGACAAGAAAAATTACAGACTAAAGATTTGGTGTTTAATAATATCAAAGTTGCAGCAGAAGGCTATGCTTTGTTTTGTGCTTGCTGTTTTACGCCATCCGGAAAAAAGCTTGAAGAATTTATTGAATATTATGTGCATTCGGATGGTAAACAGGATTTTCTCAAACTTAATCAAAAAGAAAATCCGCGAGCCGTTGATTTCCTGCTCAAAACATCTCATGTCGATGCTATTAGGGAAGAGGATCAGGGACAATTTCTTGATATCGTTTTACGGATGAACGAAGTTAGAAAAGGCTTTTTAGGTGGATTAAAACGATGTTCTACTTCTCGAAGAGTTACGTTGTGGAGAGCAAAAGGTGCTCGCACTAAGGAACAGAGTAGGAAAGAACTTACACAATGTAAAAATTGTGGAGGTACTGTATCACTCATTCAAGAGCGTCATTGCTCTCATTGCAATAGCCTGTTGCCGCTTGATCCAAGCATTTGGCAGCTTTATGCAATTAAGTAATAAGCGAGGGTAAGAATACAGATTCGAGTAAAATTTGCAGGAGGTGAAACATGTCGAAAATTAGTGAAGTTTCTAAAACTTTATATGTACCTCTAGGTGGTAGAATTTATGCCTCAGAATATTTTCCTGATCTGTTTTATGATGCAAAAGCCATAGAGCTGAAAAATAGAATACCTCAAGATATCTTAAATTATAAATTACAATCTCAATATACATTTCTGGCTAGTGTCAGTCGTTGTATAACTATTGATAACATTATCAATAGTTTTCTGGAACAAAATCCAACCGGCAATATTATTGAACTTGGTTGTGGCTTGGAAACAACTTATTTCCGTGTAGATAACGGTTTGGCAAAGTGGTTTGAATTAGATTTGCCCGAAGTTATTGAACTTAGGGAACAGCTTATTCCCTGTCAAGAACGCATGACATTTTTGAAAGAATCGGTTTTTGATTTGGGCTGGATGGAACGTTTAAGTTCAGAGCTAGACAAGCAACCTATATTATTTGTAGCAAGCGGTTTATTTCAATATTTTGCAGAAACAATGATTATAGAGCTATTGCTTGATTTAAAAAGATTTCAGAATTCCTATATTGTGTTTGATGCTGTTAGTAAAGCAGGCATGAAACGGACTCGAAAATACATGAAAAAACTGGGTAGAGAGTCAGCCTCAATGTATTTTTATTGTGATCAAGCTCTAGATTTAGTTGAAAAATTAGGTGGTAGTTCAGAACTGATATTTGAAAAGAACTTCTTCCAAGGGATCAACAAAAAAGGTATGAATTTAGTTACGAAAATTTCAATGCTAGTCTCAGATATGTTTCAGATGTTGAAAATAATTGAATTAAAATTATCTTGATGACATTGGATATGTTATAGTTTGCACTATTAAAAATAAATTTCTGAAAATGATA
>JAAYKK010000146.1 GCA_012522435.1 Clostridiaceae bacterium
AGATTAGAGTTCCTAAACAGTAAAATCGAAACAGATTATTTCAGTAATTTAATTGAAAAAAATATCATTAATAATAAACATCGAGTTACCGCTGTACTAACTCCCTCACCTACTGAGGCGGAAGATAGTTTGCAACGTGAACAAGAAAAACTAAGTCAACGTTATGGAAAATTAGATGCAACTGAAAAACAAAAAATCATTCAAATGAATCAGAAATTATTGTTAAAGCAAAGTACGCCGGATAGTCCGGAAGCTTTGGCCAGTTTACCCCAGCTCAAGCGTTCAGATCTAAAAGAAAAGCACAATTATCAGATGATTGAACCTACAAATCTGGAATTAAATCCTGACGAGACCATGTCGCTTCTAACTTATTTCGGCTCAAGCAAAGGAATTATTTATCTCAGTTTGCAATTTGATTTAACAAAAATCTCCCAGATTGAGTTATTTGAACTAAGTTTATTAACTGAAATCTGGGGAAATATTGATACAGAAAATTATTCATATCAGGATTTAACTAACTATAGTCTGACTCATACCGGCGGCATTAGAATCAATCTCACTTATTCAGAACAAAGAAAATATTTGGAAGTTAGAATAAAGCTCTTGGAACAACAGATTGAGCAAGGACTTGATCTCTTAGAAGAAATATTATTACGGACAAAATTTGAGGATAGAGATCGAATTCATAAATTGTTGATCAGTCTATATTCAGGTTTGCAATTAAGTCTGGCCGATGACGGGATTGCATTAGGACGCAGAAGGCTCAAGTCTTATCTTGATCCTAGCGGTAAATTTGATGATTTAACCAATGGAATCTCTTATTTCAAAAATCTGGGTAAACTCTTAGAAAACTGGGAACAAAGTGTTGAATCTTTATTAGAGAAATTCATTTCATTGGTAAAGCGTCTGGTAATCAGAGAGCAAATAACTGTGTTTTTTGCCGGAGAAGACCAGGGTTTCTCCAATGTAAAAGAAAATTTAATAGCCAGTTTATTAAATTATCCAAATTGGCAAGAAAGTGGACTATCTGAAGCTGAAGCACCTGACCAAAAATGGAACTTTGAACTTAAAGCTGCGAATGAAGCCTTTATTATTCCATCTGACGTACAATTTGTGATAGCTGGAAATAATCTGAAATCTATTCAGCCAGATTGGAAATTCAATGGATGTTTGCATATTTTAAGACAAATAATAAACACAGATTATCTGTGGAACCAAATTAGAGTTCAAGGCGGAGCATATGGTGCAAGCATGTCGCTTGATCGCCAAAGTAACCTAATCCTCTCAAGTTACCGTGATCCTGAATGTGCCAAAACTTATGAAGTATATGCCGGTTTAGGTAAATATCTGGAGGATTTGGAATTAAGTGAAGCAGAGCTTACAAGCTATATCATAGGTGCTTTTTCAAGTCTGGATCAACCTCTATCTTTCCCTGCAGCAAGCCGCAGGGCAAAAGCATTATTTGATCACAATATTACTGCTGAACAATTACAAATAGAACGCGAACAAGCTTTGCAGGTTAAAGTTTCAGATTTAACTGACTATTGTAAATTATTCAGCGCTGCCATTGCAGAAAATATCCGCTGTGCATTAGGTAATTCCGAAAAGTTAAAGCAAGATCAAGACTTGTTTGAGAGTCTTGAAGTATTGAATGACAATCCAGAAGAACAAAATAATACCTATGATTCAAGTATATAAGACAAATAATTATTTGTTTTTTGGTTTAATACTCGTGATATACTATATAACAAAATTGGCTCTGTTAAGTAAAGATGAAGAAAAAGAGATCTGAAAAGCAAACTGGCGAAAACTTGAATAAAAATTTTCACCTCAAGCTTTTAAAATCAGATCAAGAATAACAAAAAAAGAAAAAGTGTGCTAACAAAATCAAAAACAAAGAAAAATTCGCACACTAAATAGATCTCAAAAGAGATCATAAGAAGAAAATTGAAACTTGAAATCTGAATAAGCCTTAGGTAATCAAAAGAAACTTTTGTCTAGCCTTATCACTGTACTTAGCACCTGCCACTTGAGCCGGAGCAAGATTGTTCAGTGAAGAATGAGGTCTGACAAAGTTGTAAAAGAAAACAAAAAGCGCAATTAGAAGATTTGCAGATTCAAAAGACTTAAACCCTCTTTTGGGCTTGTACCAAGCCTTAAACTGACCATTAA
>JAAYKK010000092.1 GCA_012522435.1 Clostridiaceae bacterium
AATTATTTGATATACTTTTCATAGAGATCTGAATTGTCCTTTCTCGGAGGTAAGTGTGGTTGTTCAAGAACATTCTACCAGAGGCTTTTCAGATCTCTTTTTAATTTTTAACTTAACAGAACAAAACGATATCTTAGGAGGGAAAAATGAAAATTTCCAAAACACACGACATTTATACAATGGATCAGAATAATGAACCGGTAGCTTATGCTGAGAGTGGGGATACAGTTATTTTTGAAACTTGTGACTGTTTTCATGATACGGTCTTAACCGAAGAAGATCTGGTCAGCCAGATAGATTTCAGTCATGTTAATCCTGCAACAGGCCCATTATATATTAATGGTGCAGAAATTGGGGATGCCTTAAAAGTAAAAATTAAAAAAATTACTATTGCTGAACAAGGTGCAACAGTGACTGCACCCGGATTGGGGCGTTTAGAAAATCTGATTGAACACGAAGAAACAGTCATTGCCAAAATAGATGATGATTATGTTTATTATAAAGACCTGACTATTCCTCTTAATAAAATGATCGGTGTGATAGGCACAGCACCCGCAGGTGACGGCATTGCTACCGGAATTCCCGATGATCATGGTGGAAATATGGATACTACAATGATTAAAGAAGGTTCGATCCTATATTTGCCGGTCAATGTAGAGGGAGCTTTACTCAGCATGGGTGATTTGCACGCTTCTATGGGTGATGGTGAAATCATGGGTGCCGGCATGGAAGTTCAAGGTGAGGTTGAAGTAGAAATTGAAGTTGTAAAAAACTGCAATTATAAACTACTACCATTGATTGAAACAGACGATTTGTGGATAACTGTAGCCTCTGCTGAAAGTATGGAAGATGCAAGTGATCAGGCGATCAAAAACATGGTGGATTTTTTACAACAAAAAACTGATCTTACGTTCAATCAAGCAGGCATGCTACTTTCTTTAGCCGGAAATTTACGAGTTTCTCAAATTGTAAATCCAAACAAAACTATGCGTATGGAGCTAAATAAAAGATATTTTGTATAGAATAACTTCAATTGGTGAGAGGAGAGCTGATGGTGGAAGCATTTGCTGAAGTCATCAGATGTTTTCAAGACTATCGGAGTTAAGTGTTATTTAAAGATAATTGTAACATCTGGAAATTGGATTAATTGTATAAATAGTAATTTATTTTGATAATAATGAATAAAGGTTTACAAAATTTTTTACACATGATATTTTTAATAGTAATTGCAATGACCGGGAACTAGTAGGTCAATAGAGGTTTTGAGAGATATGTCGGTTGGTGTGAGGCAAAAACCAAAATTGAGTGAATACATCCTGTGAGCAGCATCCTGAAAATAAGAGTAGGCGATGCCGGGTACGCCCGTGATAGCGTGAGGGTATAAGCTGTTTTTCAGTCGTACCCGTTAAGGTCTTAGCCGCGAGACTAAGATAAAAAGAGGTGGTAACACGTTTTTAAACGTCCTCTTGTGCAAACACAAGATGGGGCGTTTTTTTATTTCTCCATCAAGCACAAAACGAAAAATAAACTGAGGATATATCCTCCAATATACTATTCTGAAAGGATAAAAGTATGAAAGACATTCGTTTTTATAGTGGTGAGAATATTCCGTTAGAGCGGCATAAGGTGCGTATTGTCCAAAAATTATATTTATTGCCGGTTGAGGAACGTCTAAAGAAACTCCAAGAAGCCAAGAGCAATCTCTATTTATTGCATAATAAAGATATCTTCCTGGATATGCTGACGGATAGTGGAGTTAATGCATTAAGTGATAATCAGTTAGCGGCAATGATGAATGCTGATGACGCATATGCAGGCAGCGAATCATTCTATGAATTAGAGGATAAAGTTAAAGAGTTATTCGGTATGGATCATTTTTTACCTGCTCATCAGGGACGTGGTTGTGAGAAGGTGCTTGCTGATTTATTGGTTAAACCGGGAAATATTATTCCGATGAATTATCACTTCACAACTACAAAATCACATATTGTACGTTGTGGAGGTGAAGTTGTTGAATTACTACCTCCGGAAGCATTGGAATGCGAAAGTGATTTAAAATTTAAAGGCAATATTGATATTGATCTGTTAAAAGATGTTCTTGCTAAAGATCATCAGCGTATCCCATATGTCAGACTTGAAGCGGGTACCAATTTAATTGGCGGTCAACCTTTTTCTCTGGATAATCTGAAACAAACATCTGCGGTGTGTCGTTCTTACAAGATACCTCTAGTTTTAGATGCATCTTTGCTCCAAGATAATCTTTACTTTATGAAAAAAGAAGATCCGGATTGTAAAGATTTGACGCTCAGACAAATTACTAAGAAAATAGGTGACCTCTCGGATATTATTTATTTTTCTGCCAGAAAATTAGGTTTTGCCAGAGGAGGAGGTATTGTTCTCAGAGAAGGCCCGTTGGTTGTACCGTTAAAAGAGCTGATCGTTTTGAATGAGGGTTTCCACACTTACGGCGGAATGTCGGTTAAAGATATTGCAGCAATAACGGTTGGTTTGGATGAAACAATGGATATGGAAATAATATCTCAAGGACCGAGCTTTATAAAATACATGGTAGATGAGTTAGCCAAACGTGGCGTTCCGGTCGTTACACCTCCCGGCGGACTTGGCTGTCATCTTAATGCTCTAGAGTTCGTGCCCAATATTCCCCAGGAGCAATATCCTGCCGCAGCCTTATCGGCAGCTGTTTATTTGGCAGGAGGAATTCGCGGAATGGAAAGGGGTACCTTGAGTGAAGACCGTAATCCGGATGGAACGGAACGTTTAGCTTCCATGGAATTGTTACGTTGTGCAATTCCAAGACGTGTCTTCACCCTAAGTCAAGTAAAATTTGCAATTGACAGAATCCATTGGTTGTGGGAAAACAGGGATCTGATTGAAGGCTTACAATTTACACTTGAACCTAAAATATTACGATTTTTTGTAGGCGAGTTGGAACCGGTCTCCGATTGGCAAGAAAAAATTGTTAGACGATTTCAACAAGATTTTGGCGATTCTCTTTAAGAAAGAAATCAAACAAATTGTTAATTTAATAGCCCGTTGTTTCTGACGGGCTGTTTTGTTGTTTTGTATAATAATAAAATTGTAAGCTTGCTTAATATTGTGTAAAATATACATTATTATCTAAGTTAATTATTTTGTGCAATCATCTTTACAAATCTTCATATTTGTGGAAAAGATTTTGGTCAGTGATTCAAACGGAAAGGAGAGATCAATGGGAAAAAACGTAAAAATGAAAAAATCTGTTTATGAAAAAAGATTACGGGAATTACAAATTGAACTTGTTAATCTTCAAGAATGGATAAAAACTCAAGGACTAAGAGTTGTGGTTATTTTCGAGGGTCGAGATGCAGCAGGTAAAGGCGGTGCAATTAAAAGAATTACTGAAACTTTAAACCCTCGTATTTGTCGGGTTGTAGCATTGGGAGTTCCGACTGAAAAAGAATCGACTCAATGGTTCTTTCAACGTTATGTTGCTCATCTGCCGGCAGCCGGAGAAATGGTCTTGTTTGATCGTAGTTGGTATAACAGGGCCGGTGTTGAAAGAGTTATGGGATTTTGTACGGATGAAGAATACGATGATTTTTTGCGTAGTTGTCCATCATTTGAAAGCATGTTAATCCGTTCCGGAATCATTTTAATCAAATACTGGTTCTCAGTCAGTGACGAGGAACAAGAACGTCGTTTTCAGAGTAGAATAAATGATCCGGCAAGACGCTGGAAAATTAGCCCGATGGATTTAGAGTCCAGAAAACGTTGGTTGGATTATTCTAAAGCGAAAGATACAATGTTTGCTTATACAGATACTAAATTATCACCCTGGTATGTAGTACATTCTGATATCAAAAGACATGCTCGGATCAATTGTATTTCGCATTTACTGTCGATGATTCCTTATCAAAAAGTTGAGCATTCAGTGATTGAATTGCCCGCTAGAGAAGAATATAAGGGATATATTCGTCCACCTTTAACAGAACAAACCTTTGTGCCTGATGTTGCAATGGAATTGGCTATCGCCGAACAAACTGCATCTGCGGAAGAAGTTGATCATGAGGGCGATGATCTGATTGAGTGATGCTTCTTCTTTTTTAATTTCTTGAAGTTTTTTTACAGTTAGAATAATTTTAAAGAGGCTGTGCCAAAACTATCGGTACAGCCTCTTTTTTCTTGCTTGCTTATTTATTATAACCTTGTGGATTTTGGCTTTGCCAACGCCAACTGTCTTTACACATTCTGGCAAGATCTAATTCGGCCTTCCAACCAAAGAGTTCTTTAGCTAGAGTTGGATCTGCATAGCAGGTTGCAATATCACCGGCACGGCGATCTGTTATTTCATATGGGATTTGTTGACCTGTTATTTCACTAAATGTTCGAACAAGTTCCAGTACACTATATCCTTGTCCGGTACCTAGATTGACTGCTAAAAATGATTTACCAGGATTTTCTTTTAGATAATCTACTGCAGCCAAGTGGCCTTTTGCTAAGTCAACTACATGAATATAATCACGGACTCCTGTTCCGTCAGGAGTATTATAATCGTCACCGAATACAGCTAGTTTATCAAGTAGGCCAATTGCAACCTGAGTAATGAAAGGCATCAGATTATTTGGAATACCTTGGGGATCTTCACCAATTAAGCCTGATTCATGGGCACCAATCGGATTAAAATAACGTAGACTGATTACTGAAATATTCGGATAAGCAATAACAATATCTTTCAAAAACAATTCATTAATCATTTTCGTCCTACCGTAAGGATTAGAACAAGAGTAGGGTGCTGTTTCAGCAATCGGGACTTGTTCAGGTTGTCCGTAAACAGTAGCAGAAGAGCTGAAGATAATTGATTTAACATCAAATTTTGCCATTAATTCAGTTAGGACCCAGGTAGATTCCAAATTGTTACGATAATAAAGCAAAGGCTTTTCTACACTTTCGCCAACTGCTTTTGAGCCTGCAAAATGAATCACGGAATCAAAATCATATTTTTCGAAAATCTCCAGCATGCTTTTATAATCGCAAACATCGGCTAAGACGAAATCAGGATGTTTTCCGGTGATTAATCTTATCCGATCCAAAACTGCAATATGACTATTTGAGAGATTATCAACAATAACAACTTGATCACCTCGATTTAGCAATTCTACAACGGTATGGCTTCCAATAAATCCTGCTCCGCCCGTAACTAATATATTCAAAATCTTATCCTCTTTCTTTAATAAATTACAAATAACATTATATAGCTATTATTTTGCATAGCCAACATTATTATCCTGAAACTAATATAGAAATGAATTAAGGATATATTGTAAAAATAAGGAATAAATTATCTGTAACAATTGACTACAGCTTTCATTTCAGACCAAGATTGTTCCATATCCGAAACGAGTTTGAGCTGATTTTTTGCTCGTTCAAGATTATGTTGTGGGCGATTTTTGTTTGTTTTGAAATAAATATCTCCTTGAAGATAATCTTGTAAAAATCTCATACCAACTTCGAGAGTCATCAGATAAGCGCCTTGGATAAGAGAATCTATTTCTACTTGGTCTATAACGGAAGCTAAAATTTCTAAAAAACCTTTTGTAAAGGCTTCAAATAATTCTATTGAGAAATTAACTTGAGTAAGATCTGTTTCGTCTTCTAAAGCGGTCGATGCTCCAAAGCGGACAGCATCGCCGAAATCATAAGCTATTAAACCGGGCATCACCGTATCAAGATCAATCACACAGATGCCTTGTTTTGTTCTAGCATCGAATAAAACATTATTAATCTTTGTATCATTATGGGTAACTCGTAGAGGAAGTTTTTTCGCAGTTAACTGGTCAGTTAGACAAGAAAGATGTTTTTCTCTAGCGAGGATAAAATCGACTTGTGGTAAACAAATTTCAAGCCTGGCATGAGGATTTTGTTCTAAAATTTTAACAAATTGTTGGAAACGCATCGGAGTATTATGGAAATCAGGAATCGTTTCATATAAATCATCGACCGGAAAATCAGCTAAACGTTTATTGAACATGGCGAAGGCTCTTCCGGAAGAATACATATCTCTTGGATCTTTTACTCTCTGCAGAGTTATTGTCTGATCTATATACTCGTAAACGCGCCAATAATTACCGTTTTGATCGATTTCGTAGTAGGTATCTTTTTTATTTTTTAGAAAATGTAAGGTTTCTCGGCG
>JAAYKK010000137.1 GCA_012522435.1 Clostridiaceae bacterium
AGAGAAAGCATTATCTTTAACGTATCTTAGAGCTTGATAGGCTCTTCGTTGACCATGATGTCCTTTGGCTTGAATTACAAAATCTAGTAATTCTGATTTGGTAATTTGTTGTGATGCGAAAGCACCATCCGGCCTAGAACATAGTAAATTGCCCAGAATAATAGTTTGGAAAATATCAAATTGTTTTGCCAACTGGATGAACATTAAATGGGGCGAAACAATGCCGACACCGTGTTTGATGCAAAGTCCATTTGAAGGAATGTCTTGAGTACAAATATGAGCAGTTTGCCCATTGAGCATAAATCTATCAGCCCGATTCAAAACTGTGTATTGAGTTTGAGTAATAGCAGATATTTCTTGTTCAAAATATAAATGGGCAAGTGGGAAGTTCCAAATTTTAAGAGCGCTTAAATGAGAAATATACTTTTTCATATATTAAGTATATTTGCTAATTTATATGTTAAAGCAAACAATTTTAAGAATTAATAATTATTTTGGTATTAAGTAATAATATTAAAATAATAATTTCAAACTTAAGAAAAACTCGTTCTTAATCAAGACATCATTTAAGCAAAATCTCTTTAGAACTAGCAGGAAAATCAGAAATATTTCGTAAAATAGTACTTTTTCTACTTGAAGGATGTTAAAATTAATTTAACAATGATTTGTTTTTGAAGGAGGTGTTTCTTCATGAAAAAGTTAATAAAAGTCATGGCGATTATTCTTATTATTAGTCTTCTGACTACAGCATGTTCATCATTATTCAAAAAAAATCCCCTAGAGAAATCAGGCAAAGGAGAGAATGCTGAATCAAGCAGTCTTGATCAAACCGACGGAGCAGACCAAGAAACTACAAAATCTTCATCTGAGGATACGGAAACTTCTAATGATGCAACGGATACCACAGTTGATCAGACAGATAAAACAGATGAAACCAAGACGTCAGCTGAATCGGAAACTTCAGGTCAGGCTGAGATTTCGGAAGAAGCTGAACCCCCTAATGTTGAACCGGTATCCAGATTTTCAGGTCAAGATATAATTGGAATTTGGAGTTATCTAGATCAAAGTAATTGGCAAGAGTTTTTCTCAGAGAGTATCCCGGATGTATTTACTTTATTGCATTCATTCAGTGAAAATTTAGTTTATTCAGCTTTTTATCACGATCCAGCAACTGATGTAACAGTACCGGAGCTTGATTCATTTCCATTTTTAGAGCTTGGGGATGGTTCTTTAGTGCTGGAAAAAGACAAATTAACTAGCAGTCAGATTGCAGATTTTATGCATTTAATAATTAGTTATCGAATGTATCCAATAGAGGAATATGGCGAATCTGATGAACCGATGTATGTTTTTGTAAGTCTTTCAGATGTGCGTTATGCAACGATGGATGCTTTTTTCTTAACTGAAGATCAAACCGATCAAGTTGAAGAAGAATTCTATAATAAAATGATAATATATAAAACTACAGATCCAAATCTTGTTGAAGCAGGCGGTGTGGGCGGCATTTTTGGTACTCAATTCTATCCTTTTACTGTTTATGAAAACGAGGATGGTATCTTAAGAGTGAGTGGTTGTATCACTAATTTTGAGTATTCATTGTATTGCTATACATTTGAGGCCTTCTTTGAACCAAACTCTCAGAGCTTATGGGATGGATATTCTTTGGTCACCCTGCGTCTCTTTAATGTAGATGAAAATTGGGTCTGGCAAAGCAATCAAGATGTTTTGGATTCACTTGAATATTGATTGTATTAATATTCAAGTGAATACGCATTAGCATATTATCAAATTTATAGTTCGTAATATTTAGCCTGTTCATTGAATAATCTAGTGTACAGGCTATTTTTATCTTTAATTAATTCTTCATGTGGGGCAAAACCGGCAATTTCACCTTGCTCTAAGACCAATACTTTGTCGCAGAATTTAGATGAGCTCATCCTATGAGAAATGTAAAGCGCAGTTTGTCCTCGAACCAAAGTGTCAAAATGTTCGTAAATCTCTGCTTCGGCTAAAGGATCAAGAGCAGAAGTGGGCTCATCCAAAATGACCAAAGATCCTTCTTTATAAAGAGCTCTGGCGATTGCAACTTTTTGACTTTGACCTCCTGAAAGTTCAGTGCCTTGTTTATGAATAGATTTATTTAATTTAGTTTTTATACCATTTTTTAAATTTTGAGTAAATTCATTGACGCTAGTTTCTGAAACAATGGTTTCAATTTTGCTAATAAATTGTTGATCTTGATTAATCATTTGATCAGGCAGGGATGCGATGTTACTTTGAATGCTGAAAGGAACAAGACGAAAGTCCTGAAATACAGCTGAAACCTCACGCAGATAGGATGATTCATCAAGAGTTTGAATGTCTTCCCCATTGATTAATATTCTACCGCTATCAGGTTCAAAGAAGCGACAAAGCAATTTAACCAGGGTTGTTTTACCGGCTCCATTGAGACCCACAATGGATATTTTCTCTCCTTGGCGAATCGTAAAGCTAATGTCCTTTAAGACAGGTTCTTTTGAATTAGGATAAGTAAAAGTTACCCGGTCAAAAATAATCTCATGAATCGGTTTGCGTTTGGCAGAGCGATCTATTCGGTTGGATTTGAGATTTTTAGTAGAAGATATTGCTGGAGTTTGTTCGGACTCTTGCCCAATTTCAGGTAATTGCATGAATTTTTGATAAGGTTCCAGATAGTCCAAACATTGCTTTACTTCACGATAAGCATCAAAGATTTTGCGCATAGCAATAGAAAATTGAATGGTTGTTCCGGCATAAAGGCTGAAAGAACCGATACCAATAGGTGATCCTACAATATTAGTTAAAACGCGCATTGCTGAATAACCATAAGCAACCACACCTTGCAAATCTGTAATAATTGCTTGAATACCTTGGATTTTTCCGGAATGGATCATGTACTCCTGCATAAAATCTATTATTTCTAAATTCAATTGATCAACTCGGGTGCTTAATAGAGGCTCAAGATTGTAGATACGGATCGCTTGTTGTAATTCCGGTTGGATAGCTTTTTCAATAAAGTAGCCATATTTGCGATTAATACCGATAATATTCAAGAAAAAATTAGTTTCATAAGTTTTCAGAGAATTTTGCAATAGTGCGATAATCACAAAAGTTCCAAGTAAAAACAAAACTAAGAGTAGGCTAAGTTGGGCTAAAATTGCTAATAAAAGGACAATAGTCAATCCATAGCGCAGGATTTCCTGAAAGTTGGTAATGATATATACTGCAACCTGTTGATTGAGTAAAGCAAAATGAGCGCTCTCTTTTAGATTTAAAATTTCCGGATCTTCCAGATAATGATAAGGTAAGCGAGTTACTTTAGCGGAGATTTCTCTTTCAATACCATGTTGAACACGTACTTGCTCAACTTCAATTTTTCTTCTTAAAGTATTTTGTGCCAGCTTAAGGATGCCCTCAATAAGTACAATACCCCAAATTAGATAAAATGCACTTGACCAAACCAACTGTTGTATTAATACATCAATAAAAACTTTAGGAATAAAAACGGCTAAACCGATCTGAGCGGACTGGATAATAGCATTGAGTATTAGAATCACAATAAAATTGGGTGATTGATTTTTAATTGCTTGAAAAGCCAACCTGAAACGTACGGCATACATCTTTAATTGTTCGCCTGTAGTCAGCTTTGATTCGATAATTTCTTCAACTATTTTTGGTTGTTGATTATTAGCAGGCTTGTTTTCAGCTTTTTGGGATATTTTCTTTGACATACTACTTTTCTTCCTCTTGATAATATTTTCCTTGAATCACAAACATTTCATAATATTCTCCTTGCCCTTGCATCAATTCCTGATGAGTGCCGACTTCGGAGATTGAGCCTCCGGAAAGTAAGACGATGCGGTCACAAAAACTGGTCGAGGCTAAACGGTGTGAAATAAATAATCCGGTTTTATTCTTTAAGGCACGAGAGAAATCTTGGTAGACTTCAGTTTCAGCAAGGGCATCAAGCGCAGAGGTCGGTTCGTCAAGAATCATCACCTGAGGATCTTTATAGAGAGCTCTAGCAATCATCAGTTTTTGTGTCTCACCACCGGATAGCATTAAGCCATCTTTATCTAAGACTTTAAGCAGGTTTGTCTCAATGCCATTGGGTTCTATCTCGATTTTAGACAACAAGCCTGCTCTGGCTAATACTTGTTCAACTCGATTCGGTTCAATTTCTGTAATACTGCCCGCAACTTGTTCGGCAACTGTAACCGCAATCGGCTTTTCTTCTTGGAAAACTACACCGAACAATTTGAATAAACTTTTGGGATCAAGATTTTTTGTATCTTGACCGTTGATTAAAACTGAACCGGAAGTCGGATGATGTAAACCGGTCATTAATTTGACCAGAGTTGATTTGCCGGCACCGTTAATGCCCACCAAAGCCAACTTTTCACGATTATGTAAGGTTAGGTTTAAATTTTCTAAAACTAGCTGATCTGAGTTTGGATAATGAAATGAAACATCTTTGAACTCAATCTTTATTTGATCTGAAATTTTAACCTGTTCAAATCCACTTTGCTGATTCAGATCCGCATTGATAAAATCAAGCATTTCTTTCACATAACGCCCTTCGTTAGAAATATCATTGAGAGCTGTAGCAATCTCTTCGAAAATCAGATTGAGACTGACATAGGAAGAGAGATAAAAGGCAAATGTAGCTATAGCTAATTGCCCGGCAAGAGCTTTACTGACCAAAAAGCTCAAAGTGACAATAGTGCTTGCAATTTGGAAAAATAAAGGAAAGAGATTATATCTAAATCTTTTGCCGGAAGATAATTTAAGTTGACGAATCCGATCCCCGATCATTTTGTTAAAGGCATCAATAATCATGGTCTTAAGATTGAATAAGCGAATATCTTTACCATAGGTGAAATCATTGGTTATTTCGCTATAATTATATAGTCTGCGTGTGGCATGACTGATCTCCTGTCTTTGCTTAAAAATAAATGCATCAGTTCGATTTAAGGCATAATAGATTGCAGTCAGGCTGAGCAGAGGCAAGATAATAAGTCTTAGATCTAATAATCCTAGAAAGACCAGCAAAGCAGCAGCAGCTATTAGTTTTGCCGGCAACATGAAAACTTGACGATAAACTTTTTCAACTCCGTTATTGTTTGACTGTGTAGCATGCATAGCCCGTATTGCATGATCCATAAAATCTGCATCTTCATAATGATAATAATCCATGGTCATGACTTTATGGTTACAATCACTGATAAAGTCGAGGCGTAAATAAGATAAGCGAGCATATGAAAGATTGGAAATATAGGTACTCAATCCTCCCAGAATTGCTGCTGCAATAAAATAGATCAGAAGAATTAGTCCGATATTGATAAATATTTTTGTCTGGGTTGAGGTCATTTGACCACCTGTCCAAACCAAACTTCTAGCCTGTTCGATTTGGACAATTAGCATTCTTGGTAGGAATACTCCTAATAAAGGATAGACTGTAGCAAATACCGTATAAACAAAGCAAAACGGAATTAGTCCGGAATCTCGTAATTTAAGCTTTTGCCACATTGCTTTTGCCATTTGCCAATAAGTTGTTTTTGCCTTGATAATTTGATTGTGATTCTTATTAGTTTTCATTAATTGTTTACTCCACAATTATTTAGGTTAAAGATTTGGAAACTTCTGCAATCTTCTTAATTTCATCAGCTAATTTTTCAAAGGTTTGCTGATTTAATTTGTAATAAATCCGCCTATTTTTACCTTGAACATCCATCGACACTAATTCACTGTTAATCAAATTCTGAATGTGATGTGACATGGTAGCGGAACTGATATCCAGAGCATCGGCAAGTTGTTTTAAATACATTGATTCCTGCTGCAAGAGATAAATAGCTTTTAAGCGGGTTGGATCAGAGAGCATCTGTGTAGTTTCTGTGATGAATTGTAAAGTTAGATCTGTTTGATCTTTTTCTGCTAAGAGTTCCAAACTATAAATACCCGGTCTTATATATAACGTTGAGTCATCACTATCACTATAAGAAAAAGAAATCGAATTGGTCTGGATGAGT
Organism: Clostridiaceae bacterium; assembly: GCA_012522435.1. Classification (GTDB taxonomy): domain Bacteria; phylum Bacillota; class Clostridia; order Saccharofermentanales; family DTU023; genus UBA5436. The sequence continues at coordinate 6,048 of JAAYKK010000137.1, forward strand.
TGAGGAACAACCTTGATTTTTATTTGGGAAGAAACGTCAATTCGAATATATTGACTGAGTATTTGCAATAAATTACCGGAAACAAATTTATGTTCAAAATTTTTTGCCAGATCTTTTTCTAAGGGGACTGCCAATTTACGAATTTTTTCTGCTAAAGGAATTAGTAATTCGGCAAACCTTTCAAATATCTGATCTTCTTTTTGGTAAAGCTCAATTAAATTTACTTTGGTGTCATTCTCATGTTCTGATTGCATGATTAATTCAACAACCTGAGTCAAATCGGTTAATATATTATTTTGTTTTTTTATTTCAGATGAAAATTTATTCTGGATTGGAGGACCTTCTCCGAATAATATAGGTTCATTAATACTGAGCAAATTTTTATGCCAAAGCTTGATTAGAGTGTCTTTGAGTTTTGTAGATGTTTGTTCGTCATGAGAAAGAACTGTGTCCACCAACAGCATATGCAACAAACCGGCAGTAGTTTCCGGTGATAGATTGATATCCAAATAATGCTGCAAATCAGTCTGATCTTTGAAGATTATGTTTTTATATTCTGCTACCTTTTTAAGAAAATCTAAATAATTTTTGTACTTCTTTTGTCTATCCTCCGGATCAATATTGATTAATTCGTCACCTGTCAGCAAGGGACTGATCTCTGTTAAATCCGTGGTTAAGGCAGCAGCAGCCTCAAAAAGATAGTCAACCGGTTCAACTGTCACTTGTTCCGGACTGACTGCATTGAGTTGAATATTGTTCATATTTGAATTTTTGTTAGTTTTCTTACTCATATTCTCTGAATCCTTTTCAGTTTTAATCTAAATTTCTATCTCAACAAACACATCGTATATCTAAGTTAGATACATGTCAAACATAAAAATAATCTAAGATGAATTTAGATGGACAATGTTTTGATATCATTGGCTCAGTTGCA
>JAAYKK010000093.1 GCA_012522435.1 Clostridiaceae bacterium
ATTCAGGAACATGATAAATGGTCTAAAGGAGCTAGAAGTTATAAAGCTTTAGCTAGAGAAGTGATTAAAAGGTTAGACTGGGAACCTAAAAAACTCTTTGAATAATTGGTTCACAAGGTTTAAATAACATAGAGAGGTTAAAAATGACTGCTAAGAACAAGAAACAAACAGGTTTGGGACGTGGACTGGGTGCATTGTTAGGTCAAACTGAAAAACAATTTCAGCAAAATTCTCAGACAACAGAAAAAATTTTGGAAATTGATCTAGAACAGATAAGTCCTAATAGAAATCAACCTAGACAAGATTTCGATCAGCTTAAGTTAGAAGAGTTGGCTCAGTCTATTAAGCAACATGGCGTCTTGCAACCAATAATAGTGACGCAAAAAGAAAATACGGATCATTATAGTATCATTGCTGGTGAAAGACGTTGGCGTGCGGCTAAATTGGCCAAGTTGAAAACTATACCTGTAATAGTTAGAGAGTTAGACGATCACCTTATCTTACAACATTCTATTATTGAAAACATTCAAAGAGAAAATCTAAATCCGGTTGAAGAAGCACAAGCATATCGTGAGTTAATGGACCAATACAATATGACTCAAGAAGAGTTGGCAAATAATTTAGGAAAAAGTAGACCTGCTGTTGCCAATACATTACGTCTCAATAACTTACCGGAGGAAATTTTGAAAGAATTAGCAATAGGTTCTATTACGGCAGGACATGCTAGAAGCCTATTAGCTCTAGGCAATATAGATGATCAAATTAATCTCTGTGAGAGTATTATTAATCAGGATTTAAGTGTTAGGCAGACTGAAAAACACGTGGCTAAACTGAATGACCCTCCTGTAAAAACCAAGAAAAGAGAAAAAATTGATCAGCAATACGAGTTAAGCATAAAAAATGTAGAAACAAATTTGTCAAAAAGTTTAGGGACCAAGGTAAAGTTAAAAGATCGTGCAGGAAAAGGTCAAATAATTATTCCATATAATAATAATGAGGAGCTAAGCAGATTAATAGAGATACTATCTGATCAAATTTAGATCTAGAAAAATATGAATTTAATCAGAAATTAAATATTATTTTAAACAAAGCAATACCATCATAAATTTAGTATTGCTTTGTTTTTATTTTTCAATCAAAAATCCGAATTTGATTTTGATTAAGTTGATGTGGTTCTTTTTCGGAGTTGGCATAACCGACTGCTATTGCAAGACAAAATCTTTCATCATCAGTCATACTAAGACGATTTTTTAAATTCTGAGGATTATCCTCTGCAAATGCAGGTGCAACTAATCCAATTATGCATGATGATAATCCGATAGCTTCAGCTGCAAGAGCTATGTTTTGTGTAGCTAGACCGGCATTTTGATTAGAAAAGCTGGTGTAAGGAGAACTCAAAATAAAAACTGTTGGTGCACCATAAAAAAGAGATTGAGCATTTCGTGACTTCATTCTCTCAAGGATCTCTTCATCCATTAGTCTAAAACTTTCATCAGAAATATCCTGGATTAATTGATTATCCTGAATCACGTTTATTTTCAGATCTTGCAAATTTCTTGCAGTAGGGGCAGCCAAAGCTGCATTGATCAATTGTTCTAATTCTTGTTCGGTAATTTGTTTTGTAGAAAAATTCCTACAACTACTTCTTTGCTTAATAGCTGTTAATGTTTTCATTATTTTCTCCTTTATAATAGATATTTTATTATACAAGAATATGTTAACTAGATTTTATACTGCTCTAGCTAAATAGATCTTACTTATAGATTATACCAGAGTGCAAAAAGGTTAAGATGAGGGACATGAAGATAATTTATTCAAAATTTGTTCGATTTTCAAGTCTATATGGCAGGTAATGCAGAATCAACGATCACGCAAGACATAACTACAACATCATGACTTTAATAAACATTGATGATAGCTATTGGAGCAAGGGTTTCCGATCATTCTGCATTAACTAAAATTACTTCTACACCCTCTTTTTCAATTTTTTTAATGTTTTCGGGATTTGATTTATTGTCAGTAATCAGATAATTTACATTGCTAATATCAGCAAAAAGGTAATTATGATTTACCCCAATTTTTCTGTGATCTGCTACAACTATTACTTCACCAAAACAACTTTTTATCATCTCGCGGTTGATGGTTAATTCATTGATCACGGCTGTTGAAAGACCTCTATCTTCTGTAATTCCGCTTACCCCTATGATACAAACATTAGCTAATACGTTTTCAATTTGTGAGACTGCATAATCTCCTGTGGTGCACATTTTTGAATTTGTACTCGCTGCATTACGTATAACTTCTCCGCCGATTAGAATCAATTTAACTTTATTGTTTA
>JAAYKK010000094.1 GCA_012522435.1 Clostridiaceae bacterium
ACTTCTTGTTCAGCATTTAATAATGCTCTTCCTACACCTCTCATGGTTGAATTCAAACCTTGAGCATCTCCTCCACTGGTTAACATTCCTACTCTTAAAGTCATAATACTCTCCAATCATAATATGCATAAAGCTTTATCCGGTATTATTAAAAACTTATTTAAATTATACATTATTCATCCGGTTTTTGTATGTTATTATGTTATATATACGTGAATAATAATTGTTTTATGATAAATTTTTCTGCAAATAATATAGAAGGTGAATATGGAAAAAACACAAAATAAAGATATTCGAATGGCTGTTTTAATAGATGCCGACAATATCTCTCATCATTATATCAAAGGAATGATGGAAGAAATCGCAAGATACGGCAATCCTACTATTAAAAGAATTTATGGAGATTGGACAAAACCCAACCTCGTTGGCTGGAAAAATCATCTCTTAGATTATGCAATCAGCCCGATCCAACAATTCAGTTACACCACCGGTAAAAATGCGACAGACTCAGCAATGACTATTGATGCTATGGACATCCTCTTTCAAGAAAACGTAGATGCTTTTTGCTTAGTTTCTTCAGACAGTGACTTTACAAAACTAGCTACCAGATTACGCGAATCAGGCAAAACTGTTTACGGCATTGGCGAAGAAAAAACTCCAAATCCTTTTATTGCCGCTTGTGATCGTTTTATTTATCTGGAAATTCTAGATGAAGATGATGATGACGAATCCGATACAGATTCAGTTGGTGATAATAAAGGGAAGAACAAAAAAGATTTTCAAAGTGCAAGAACAACTGTTCAAAAAACCAAAAAGAAGAAACGTGCATTACAAAATCTTACCCGCAAAACAATCCGTTTTATTTCTCAAACAATTATTGATGTTGAAGATGAGAACGGCTGGGCTTATTTGGGCGAAGTCGGGAATTTATTAGTCAAAAAACAACCCTCATTTGATCCGAGGAACTTTGGATTTAATAAGCTGTCCAATATGTTGGAATCGATTGATCAATTTGAACTTGATATTCGGGAAGCCGGTATCGGTTCTCCCAACTCCAAACATGTTTATGTCAGGGTAAAAAATAATAAAAAGCCTAGAACAACTCACTTTTAAACAATGAAATTAGTAATTAAAGAATAATAATGTATTATTCTTTAATTACTCTCTCTTTTATTTTCTCGATTATTGAATAAATAATAAATGCAACAATATTGCAAATAACGATACTCGCTCCGGCTGGAGTAGAATATTTGTAAGATATTATCAAACCGATCCATAAACAGATTACAGAAATAATAGCCGAATTTACAGTCACCGTAATAAACCTTTTGGCTAAACGCATTGAAGTTAATGCAGGAAAAACAATTAAGCTTGTAATTAACAATGCTCCTATCATGCGCATTCCCACAACAATCACCAATGCAGTTAACAAAGCAATAATCATATTGAAAATTTGTACATTTGTCCCTGTAGCTTTGGCAAATGTTTCATCAAAGGTAACTGCAAAAATTCTGTTGTAAAATAAGATAAACAAGAGAATAACTACTATAGAAAGGCCTATACTTAAATTGACATCACTTTGTGACATGCTAAGAATACTGCCGAACAGATAATTATTTACATCCGTATTCATACCGCTACTCATAGAAATGACCATCACACCGATTGCTAATGCTCCTGTTGAAATCAATGAGATGGCTGCATCTCCCTTTATTTTACTATTTTCGCTAAGTCTGAGCAGCAAAAAAGCAGAGATTACAACTATCGGAATTGAGACTAGCATCGGTGAAGCATTGAGTACAGCGGCAACGGCTAACGCGCCAAATCCTACATGAGATAGACCGTCTCCAATCATAGCATAACGCTTCAAAACGAGGCTTACACCTAACAAAGAAGCACATAAGGCAACCAGAGTTCCAACCAAGACCGCTCTTGCCATAAAAGGATATGAAAACATTTCTCTAAGTATATTAATCATTCATATCCCCCTACAAATTTTCGTCCGACTTCACTTTGTAAATATTCCTCTGTCGACCCAAAAAACAACTGAGTATTATGTAAATGCAAAATATGGCTGGCATATCTGAGAGTCGCTTTAATATCGTGAGAAACCATTACGATTGTAATGCCATATTTACTATTAATATTATGGATCAACTCATACAATTCATTAGTCACTATCGGATCTAAACCTGCTGCCGGTTCATCTAAAACAATAATCTTTTTAGTTGCACAGAGCGCTCTTGCCAACAATACACGCTGTTTTTGTCCACCGGATAAATCACGGTAACAATCATTTTTTAAATGATTAATGCCCAGTTTTTGCATGTTTTCTTTGGCCAATCTTTTTTCTTTTCCGGTATAAAAAGGTTTAAAGCCCAAGTTATTTAAGCAACCCGATAAAACGACTTCAAATACACTTGCCGGAAAATCCGCTTGAATAATAGTTTGTTGGGGTAAATATCCGATTTGATTAGCAGCTAATTCTTGATTCAGAATAATTTCACCCTGAAAAGGTTTTTTTAGACGCAATAAACCTTTGATCAAAGTGCTTTTCCCTGTACCATTCTCACCCACAATGCACAAATAATCGCCATCCGTAACATCAAAATTAATATCTTTAACAACCGCTATTCCGTCATACTCAAATGACAAGTTTTTACAGGTAATTAAACTCATCGATAATCTTTCTAATTTATTATTAATTCAGAGCTTTCTCTAAGGCTCTGAGATTTTTTTGCATCAATGAAATATATGTTTCATTTGCTGCTAACTCTTCAATTGACAAATTGTGCAGTGAATGAAAGGTCAATTTTTCTGCACCAGTTGTTTCTGTAATTGAATCAGAAATTTTTTCATTGGATAATTCTATCGAAAAAACTACCGGGAGTTTTAATTTCTCTACTTTATCGATTAAAAATGCAACAGTAGCAGCACTTGCTTCTGTATTAGTTGAACATCCGCTGAATGCGGCATAATAATCTAAATCATATTGATCTGCTAAATATCTGAAAGGGAAACGATCTCCGAATAATATAACATTTCGCTCAGCTGCTTGAACGATATCAACAAATTGTTGATCCAATTCTTGTAGTTCTTTGATATATTTTTCGCTATTCTCCTTATAGTAGTCAGCGTTAACTTGATCATTTTCCAGTAAGTAATCTGTAATCTCTTTTACAATCTCAATCGCATTAATCGGAGATGTCCAAACATGTTCATCAATCTCATGCACATCATGCTCACGATTATAGTCTTCTTCATCATCATGATCTTTTTCATGATCATGATCGTGGTCATGCTCCATACCCTCAATTATTTCTTCCTCAACTGTATCGACCAGATCAATTAATCTCATTGTTTGAGGAGCATCAGATCCCATCGAGTTAATGATACCTTCAATCCAAGTATCATTTTCACCGCCGGTATAAATAAAAAGATCACTGGCTTGAATAAGTTTAATGTCCTGAGGGGTAGGTTCATAAGAGTGACTTTCAGCTCCGGGTTTTAAGAGCATTTTCAGATCAACTTTTTCACCTGCAATCTGCTTGGTAAAATCATATTGAGGGAAAATTGTAGTTATAATAGATAGTTTGTCGGAAGCCGGTTTATCTGTATTTTCTGTATTATTGCATGCTGTAATTGTCGAAATTAAGATCAGCCAACTTAGAAAAATTATTAACATTATTTTTATTTTATTTTGTAATATCATTTTGTTTCTCTTTCAATTTTATACATTTAGCACATGTACCATAAAACACGGTTCTGACCGGATCAATACTAAATCCATGTTCTGCTTTGACATGTTCTTGCAATTCTATAACTTCTTGACATGCAAAATGGATCAAGTTATCACACTCTTCACATTTAAGATGAAAATAATTCGCAGTATCATCTGTCACTTCAGGATCAATATATTCAAAGCATGAACCGGCAGTATCATCAATATAATATTTCTTAACAAAACCTTGTTCTACCAATTTATTTAATTGACGATAAATTGTGGTAAGCCCAATCTGAACATCAATATCCGCAAAATGTTCTACAATTTGATTGACTGAAACATGTTTACCTTGCATAGATTTTAGAAATGAGATCAATTCTGTTTTTTGTTGAGTATTATAACCTTCTAACATTTGTTACCTTCTTAAATTATTCCAAATCGAAAATGATTTTCATATTGTAATTTGAAAACGGTTTTCATTTTAAAAAATGCTAGCTTATTTGTCAAGTTATTATTCAAGCTGAGGTAGCTAATTTGCGGATTTTTAGCTAAAATGATACACTTATATCACGAATGGGGATGCACTGGTTTCGACGGGGTTGTTGAAATTAGGATAGCGAGTAGAGGGTTCCGTTGGCCTCTTAAAAAAGCGGAAAAACTTTTAAATGCCGAAAAACAACCGGTATTGGCAGCTGCGTAAGAAAGCTGCTACAGAAGTTGCCTGATCTGCAAGGCAAATTTTCTGTTCAGATGCAGACCTTGTCTTTAGGAGGTTAAAGAGACAAACCTTCAAATCAAAGCTTTGAGATTTGATTGTATGATGAAGCTACTTCGATAGATACTTAGTCATTAGAGGATCAATTGAAGGAAATTTAAAATAATGACTGCACTCGGAGAATTCCTAGCAGATGCAGTTTCGGACACGGGTTCAATTCCCGTCATCTCCACCAGAAAAGCTCACAATTTAGATTGTGAGCTTTTGTTATTA
>JAAYKK010000133.1 GCA_012522435.1 Clostridiaceae bacterium
AAAAGTTTGCGTTCGTACTTTTTCGTTACTGTTATTAATGAATTTGTACTAATGCATTTTTTATTTTATCGTTCAAAAATAGGGAGGTAAAACGTGAAAATTGGTTTTAATGAAGGCACTAACAGATTTTGTAAAGATCATTCCGTAATGAAAGACTTGGAATTATGTCAAAAATACGGTTTTGATTATATCGATATTCAATCCGGTTGTCTGGATCGGGACTTAGAAGCAGGCAAATATACAATTGAGGAAATGGGAGAATGGTTTAAGAACAATGAGCTCAAGATGTTATCTTATAATGCTCTTGAATATTTTAATATGAAAGAAACCGAAGAAGAAAAACAGGAAGTAATGGATAAACTGGATGAAATTATCCGACGTTGTAATATTCTCGGTTGTAAAATGATTGTTGTTGTTCCATCAAAAAACATTACAAGACACGCCACAGTCAAAGAAATCCGTGAGGATGCGGTGACAGTTTTGAAAAAAATGTTAGAGAAAACTAAGCCACATGGCATTAAACTCAGCTTGGAATTTTGCGGTGAACCCGGGATGACAATAAATCGTTTTGAATACGCATATGCCATTGTTGAAGAAGTAAATGATCCGGATCTGGGCATTACTCTTGACCAATATCATTTTCATGCTATGGCCTCATGCTGGGATTTTTTAGAAAAGGCTGATGCAAGTAGAATATTTATCTGGCATCTGAATGGTTCTGAAGATATGCCTTGCGGAGCAGCATATAATACTGATGAGAAGAGACTTTGGCCGGATGCTGAAGGAGATATTTTGGATCATAAACGATATGCTGATACCTTGAAAAAAATCGGTTTTTCCGGAGGAGTCTGCACACTTGAGGTATTTAGACCCGAGTATTATGAACTTTCACAAGAAGAAAATGTTAAAAAGGCCGCCGAAGTTACCAGAAATCATGTAGAAAAATATTGGCTATAAATTACCATGATCTTTTTCCAAATAAAAACTCCGGCTATTAATAGCCGGAGTTTTTATTATAGAATAATTGCTAATTAATATTTTAGTAATCTCTAGTCTTTGCAATATTCTCAACTAAGTCTGCATAAGCTTCGTTCACTCTCGGTTCATTACTGACTTCAGCAACACCAACACGCCACCATGATTCGAAACCATCGGACATTGATCCGGGAACTACCTTAATATCAAACAACACAGGAACATCCGTGTATTGCTCTGAGTCTTTTAAAGCATCTCTTAATTCTTCTTCAGAAGTACAAGTATAAGCTTTGCAACCGAAAGATCTTGCGTTCATTGCAAAGTCAACCGGAATTTTAGAACCCCTTAGTTCTCCAAATTCATCTCTTGCATTAAACACTGTACCATAGCTATTACCGCCATGATTATTTTGTAGATCTTCAATACAGCCCCAGCCAAAATTGTCGAACAGCATGATATTAACCTTTGCCTTTTCTTGAACCATCGTGTGAAGTTCAGCATTTAGCATTATATATCCACCATCACCGACCATCGCATAGACTTCTCTGTCAGGGTTTGCCAATTTAACACCCAAAGCTCCGTTCAGATCATAACCCATATTAGAATAACCGTATTCTACATGGTAAGAATCCTCGTGAGTCGGACGCCATAATCGTTGTAAATCTCCCGGTAAACTTCCCGCAGCACAAACTACAACTCCTTCATTTTCCCGAGCAACTTGATTGATCATCCCAACGGCTGTCGTTTGCATAAATCCGTTATTTGATTGTAGTGAATACAGATCATCGACGATTTTATTCCATTCGGATTTTTCTTGCGCAATTTCTTCTAAGCTATATGAGCTTTTATAATCACCAAGAGAGTCACTAATTTTTTCAAGAGCGTCTTTTGCATCAGCTATTATTCCGATTGCATCCATTTTGAAGGCATCGAATGCACATACATTGATGCTCATAAATTTTACATCAGGATTTTGGAAAAGCCATTTTGAACTTGTGGTAAAGTCGGAAAATCTGGTACCGACACCGATGATTAAATCAGCTTTTTGAGCTATTCTATTGGCTGCCTGTGTACCCGTAACCCCGATTCCGCCAAGATTCATTTTATGTTCCCAAGCAACCGTACCCTTTCCGGCTTGTGTTTCGCCAAAAGGAATATTATAAGTTTCAGCTAATTTCAAAAATTCTTGACCAGCTTTAGAGTATCTGACTCCGCCACCTAAAATCATCATCGGTTTTTTACTTGCTTGGATTAGTTGGACAGCCCTTTTCACTTGACCTTCAGTAATCGGCCTGCGGTCAAAATGCCATACTCGCTTAGCAAAGAAATATTCCGGATAATCATAAGCTTCGCCTTCAACATCTTGAGGCATAGCAATACAGACTGCCCCGGTATCAGCAGGATCAGTTAATACTCTCATAGCATTAATCATTGCCGACATTAACTGTTCCGGACGGTTGATCCGATCAAAGTAGCGGCAGACAGCTCGAAAAGAATCATTTACAGTATTGCTTACACTATTAAATAATTCAGCTTGTTGCAGTACAGGATCCGGTTGGCGAGTAGCAAAAGTATCTCCCGGCAATACAAGTAACGGAATCCTATTTGCAGTTGCACAAGCAGCTGCGGTTACCATATTAGTGGCACCGGGTCCGATTGAAGAAACACAGGGAATAATTTTTGTTCTATTTAGTTGTTTCGAGTATGCCATAGCGGCAAGTCCCATTGATTGTTCATTTTTACCTTGGTGGAAAGTTAGATCGTGATCCAAATATTCTAATGCTTCGCCGACACCGACTACACATCCATGACCAAAAATACCGAATACTCCTTCAACAAATTTAATTTCTTGACCATCGTATTCTATATATTGATTATCTAAAAACTTAACCAAGGCTTGAGCCATCGTTAATCTAATACGTTTCATCAATTACTCCTTTGATTTTTGTAATTATAGTCCGGTCTTTTCTCTAATAAAGTCTCTGGCTTTTAAAGCATATTCAAAAGGATTGGCTTTTGCCGGATCTTGTTCCGCTTCTACGATCATCCAGCCTTCATATCCTCGATCAGATAATATCTCAAAAATCGGATCGAAATTAATATTGCCATCGCCCGGCACAGTGTAAACTCCTTCTCGCACAGCTTCCAAGAAGCTCATATTTTCAGGTTTTACTCTTGTCAAAACTTCATCACGTACATCTTTCAGATGAACATGGCGAACACGTGGATAAAATTTCTCCAATGCTTCTAGAGGATCTTCGCCCGAGAAATAGAAATGCCCTGTATCATACAGCAAAAATACCAGTTCAGGATCGGTCATCTCTAAAAACTTTTCTGTTTCAGCAATAGTTTGGACACAGGTTCCCATATGATGGTGATAGGTTAGAGTCATGCCCTTATCGTAAGCGATCTTGCCCATCTCATTCATACCTTTTGCCAATAATTCCCATTGCTCATCGTTTAAAACAGGTTTTTGATCTCCCAATACCGGTACATCTTTTCCTTGAATGGAGTTTCCTTGCTCAGAGGCACCTATTATTTTGGCACCCATAGCATCCAAGAATTCCAATTGAGCTTTAAAATTATCTATCGTTACATCGTAGGGTTCAGAAAATAAAAGTGATGAGAACCATTGGTTTGCAATCCGCATTCCACGAATATCCAACATCGGTTTTAATA
>JAAYKK010000095.1 GCA_012522435.1 Clostridiaceae bacterium
CTAAGGTTTAATGGTATACTTTTCATGAGATCTGATTTGTTCCTTTCTAGGAGGTACCTTGTTTGTAGTGAAACTATTGTACCAGAGGCATTTCAGATCTCTTTTTATTTATTAAGTTAACAGAAGCGTTGGAATAGTTTGGAGATGATTATGAATAAGTTAAATAGCAGTATTGAGATCAAAGGACTTAAGAAAAAATTGGGAAATTTTGTTTTGGGTCCACTTGATTTGGATATTCCTCAAGGTAGTATGGTCGGATACATTGGGGAAAACGGTGCCGGTAAAAGCACAACAATAAAATTAATCTTAGATATTATGCGACCGGATTCCGGTGAGATAAAGATCTTTGGCAAAAAATCCTCTCAGCTTTCAACCCAAGAACGAGAAAAAATCGGTGTAGTTTTAGATGATATTCATTTACCCGGAGAATTAAACCTGAAGCAGATAGCAAAGTTTTGTGAAAAACTTTTTCATACTTGGCAAGTTGATACTTTTAATAATTTACTTGAAAAATTTAAATTAACCGAAAATAAACAAATCAAAGAGTTTTCACGGGGAATGCGTATGAAACTATCAATAGCGATTGCTTTGTCGCATGGGGCAAAACTGTTGTTATTAGATGAGGCTACCAGCGGTCTAGATCCAATAGTACGTGACGATATTTTGGATATTCTGGCTGATTTTATGCAAGATGAGCAGTGTAGCATTTTGATTTCATCGCACATCTTATCTGATCTTGAAAAAAATGCTGATTATATAGCTTTTTTACATGAAGGTAAAATTCATTTTATGGAAGGTAAAGATGAACTCAAGGAAAAATATGCTCTATGCCAAACGGATAAAGATACTGTGCAAAACATTGATCCTGCCGCAATTGTTGGTCGTAGAGAACACAATTTTGGTGTTGAATTGTTAGTGGAGCGAGAGCATATTCCTCTTGAATTAGATTTAACTATAGAACGTCCAAGCATTGAAGATATTATGTTATTTATGACAAAAAGCAATCTGTCTGACCAAAGGAGTTTCCGATGAAGGCTTTGATATATAAAGATTTTTGTGCGATCAGAAAAACAGCATTTTTTATTTTTATTTTACTGGTGTTTTTTTCTGTATATTTTGCCACGACCGGTCTGGCATTCATAATTCCTTTGTATTTTGTAATAATACCTGTACAATTTATCGCAACTTTATCCGGTTTGGATGAAATTGATCAATTTGAATTATTTGCCCTGGCGACACATTTACGACGTAAAGACTTGGTTCTCAGTCGTTATTTAATCTCATGGTCTATTGCAGTATTATCAGCGGTAATTATGGGTATTATTGCTTTGTTATCTGACGGAAGAATTGAACTGAAATTATTCTTGATTGCCCTTGCACTTATTGCTCCCACCTTATTTAGCAGTGTTTTTCAGCCTTTTATTTTGAAGTTTGGCATTAATAAAAGCCGTATCATAATGGGTGTAACTTTTGCCTTAATGTTTGGCTTTTTTACTACATTAGGGAAAATAATGTCAGGCAATCCTTTGGCAAAAATTCAACACTTATCTTTACCGCTTTTGTCCTTACTTATGATTGGTCTAGGTCTATTATTGAATTTTGTTTCTTATCGAATATCTTTAATGCTGATGGAAAAAAAGGAATATTAACAAAGATTATTTCTTTTGCAACAGGTTATCTCGGAGTATAATAAAAGTATTACGGAGGTTTTGCTATGTCGAATCAGAATAATGATCTCAATTTAGTTTTAGTTGCTGAAGGAAAATATTTTGATATTTCTCTCAAAGAAAACCTGCTGAAAAACAACGAAATACCTTGTTTGATCCAAAGTGAATATGGTTCAGGTTTTGTTATGCAAGCAGGCAACCTGTTAGAAAATTATAAATTATACGTAGCCAAAGAAAATCTAAATAGGGCTCTAGAGTTACTTGACTCAGAACTTGACTAGCAAGTAGGGTATACTCGATAAACCTATTACATAAATTAACCGGACTATATACTGAGTATATAGTCCGGTTTTAATAGAATATATTTATTTACAAAACTATTCTAAGATTATTCGTCTATTCCTATCATTACAGAACTTGCTTTAATTACTGCATAAGCCTCTTTGCCTTCTTCTAGACCTAACTCTTTGATGGAACCCATGGAGATAGATGAAGTAATAATCTGACCGCAATCCAATTCAATACGAACAATACCATTAACTGCGCCTTCTTCTATACTGATTATGCGCCCTTTTAATTGATTTCTAGCACTTAATTTCATGATAATTGACCCCCTAAAACCTTTCTGATTTGCTGATTATTTTTTATTTATTAATCAATATATTATCACAATAATTTTCTTTCATAGTATTAGAAGTTACAAAATTAAAGTTTATTTTATCATGATTGTTATAAGCGGGTACTTAACGTTTGGTTGGGCTAATTGAACCAATAAAGGGTGCCTATATAAAAGACACCCTTTATTAATTCAATAATTTTTTGAAATTAATCTTAGTTAGATTGTTTTTGTTTTAATCTGAGACCGGCAAATGTAATGGCGATTAAAATTAAGAGTAAACTTAACATTGTAAATAATTTTGATTCACCGGTTTTTACTAAAGTTGTTTCAGAACTTGAGCTTGTTGATTTGCTTTGATCTGTGTTATTAGTTTTACTGACTGTTATTGTCTCAGTCGGCGTAGTAGGCGTTGTGGTTATCTCTGAAGTTGTTGTTTTGGTAGTAGTAGGCGAAGTGGTTGTTGTCGGTGTGACTGAAGTTGTGGTTGACTCAGTAGTAGGTGAACTTGTTGTAGTTGTAGTTGATGTGTCCGGGTCGTTGTAGCCTTCAATCGTCGCCAAAAAATTGATTGCGGTAAATGTTTTGTTATCAACATTTTCTTTAGGTTGATCACTATCATCCAGATAGGTCATCGTCCCTCCGTTTTTGAAAATTGGTTTTCCGTTTTCATCAATTTCAAGATCATTGATATTTAATTCGGCATCAATAATGATTGTTTTATAAGACACATAATATGATTTAGGCTCAAGATTGTTGAAAGAAATCTTGAAACCTCTTGCTA